>JBKJRR010000176.1:0-7665 GCA_046594635.1 Burkholderiaceae bacterium | reverse complement strand
CGCCATGAGCCTGACGCTGTGGCCCATGCTCTGCAGCTTGCGCGCCCAGTGATGGGCGCTGCCGCAGGCTTCCATGCCGATCAGGCACGGCGGCAGATTGACGAAGAAGGTAGCCATGAAAGTAAGCGTGGCCCCAATACCCTCTGGCGAGACGACGCGGACATGAGCAGGATCGCATGATCGTGCCCACGCTTGGAAGTGTGCATTTAACCTTTACGTGCACACATGAACAAGCGAGTCACCTCGGGCAAGCAAACACGGCGCAGGCACAGCGATGCGCTCAAGCAGGAACTGGTCGAGCGAAGTCTTGAGCCTGGTGCATCGGTTGCCGCCATTGCGCAGGCGCATGGCATCAACGCGAACCTGCTGTTCAACTGGCGCCGACTTCGTCTGCGGGCGCAGCTACCAGCAGTAGAGGACGTCGCACCTCCAACGCTCTTGCCCGTGACGGTGCAGATGGAGACCCCACGCAACACCAACAACACCATCGCACAGCGTCCATCGGGCAGTGTGATCGAGATCGACGTTGGCACCACACGGGTGCGGCTGCGCGGGCCGGTCGACGAAGCCAGTGTGCGTTGCGTGCTGCGCGTGCTGGGTGCCATCGCATGATCGGGCTTCCCTCGAACACCCGCGTGTGGATCGTGGCTGGCCATACCGACATGAGGAAAGGCTTCGACGGCTTGGCGGCCATGGTGCAGACGGCTCTGGCAGCCAACCCGTTCTGCGGCCACGTCTTCGTCTTTCGCGGCAGGCGAGGCGACATCCTCAAAGTGCTGTGGTTCGATGGCCAGGGCCTGATGCTGCTGGCCAAGCGCCTGGAGCGCGGCCCTTTCCTCTGGCCGCAGGCCACCTCCGGTGGCATCTCGCTCACGCCGGCGCAGCTGTCGATGCTGCTGGAAGGCATCGACTGGCGCATGCCAGTGCGCACGCACGAGCCGTTGCTCGCAGCGTAATCGGCACGCGTTGATCGAGGGCGACCACTGTACGAAGAATTCTCCGGAGTAGCACCGATGGTTGAGCGGGCGATGCTCGGGCACAGTAGAGAACGTGACGACACCGACCAGCCCCTGCACCACGCCGCCCACGGTTGAAGGCTTGCTGAGAGTGGTAGAGGAGAAAGAGGCCGAAGTGGCCTTGCTGAAGTTGCTGGTCGACAAGCTCAAACTGCAGTTACTGCGCGCCGCGCGAGCGCGCTTCGGCGCCGCCAGCGAGCAGCTGGAAGACCCTCAAATTGCCTTGATCGAGGGTGCACCACTGTATGAACCGCCGGCGCCGGCGCCGACTCCTGCGACCTTGCCCGATGCCGCGAACGCACCTGCGATCGATCGCAAGCTCCCGGCCCATCTGCCACGCGAGAACCATGTCTATCGGCCCGACACCACTTGCGCCCACCGGGATGCGAAGGGCCAGGCGTGTGGATGCACAGCCTGCGGCGGCCGCCTTCGCCTGATCGGACAGGACGTCTCCGAGCAGCTCGAGTACGTACCGGCACGCTTCAAGGTGATCCGGCACGTCCGCCCCAAGCTGGCCTGCGTGGCATGTGAAGCGATCTTCCAGGCGCCAGCGCCCAGCCGTCCGATCGCGCGCGGCGTCGCCGGCCCGGGGCTGCTGGCCCATGTGCTGGTGTCCAAGTATTGCGATCACCTTCCCCTCCATCGGCTGGGCCGCATCTACGGGCGCGACGGCGTGGTCATCGACCGCTCCACCATGGCCGGCTGGGTCGGCCACAGCGAGAAGCTGTTGGACCCGTTGGTGGCCGCGCTCGGGCGCTACACGCTCGCCGCCGAGAAGGTGCACGCTGACGACACACCGGTGGCTGTGCTCGATCCAGGACGTGGGCGTACCAAGACTGGACGACTGTGGGTCTACGTGCGCGACGACCGGGCGGCTGCAAGCACCGCGCCGCCGGCGGCCTGGTATCGCTACTCGCCCAACCGCAGGGGCGAGCACCCGCAGGCCCACCTTGCAAATTACAGCGGCATCCTTCAGGCCGACGCCTATGGCGGGTACGGCAAGATCTACCAAAGCGGCAAGGTCATCGAAGCGGCGTGTTGGGCGCATGCGCGCCGACCCTTCTGGGATCTGCACGAGAACCAGGGCAAGGTTGCCCGATCGATCGCGCACGAGGCGCTCCAGAAAATCGCGGCGCTGTACGCGATCGAGGCGCAAATACGGGGGCAGCCGCCCGATCTGCGACGCCAGGTGCGACAGGCCCGCGCTGGTCCGCTGCTCGACGACCTGCACGCGTGGTTCACCAGCGTGCTGGGCAAAGTATCAAGAAGGTCGGAGCTGGCCAAGGCGATCAGCTACTCGCTGGGGCGATGGCGGTCGCTCACGCGCTATTGCAACGATGGTCGTATCGAGATCGACAACAACGCCGCAGAGCGTGCCCTGCGTGGCGTGGCCCTTGGAAGATCGAACTATCTGTTCATGGGTTCGGACGCGGGCGGCGAGCGGGCCGCGGCAATCTACAATCTGGTAGAGACGGCCAAGCTGAACGGGCTCGATGCGCAGGCCTACCTGCGCGAGGTGCTCTCCCGCATCGCCGACCATCCCATCAATCGCATCGACGAATTGCTGCCGTGGAACATCGGCGCGGGCTCCACGCCGAGCAACGACTGGCAGCCTGAGTCGATCCACGTCGGGCACCGCTAACAAGGAAGGCTCCGGCTTGAACTCGCAAGGCCCCGACCCACGGATAATCGAAGCGCTCGAGGGGGCAACCAGCCTGCAGCTGTATCAGCTCAAGGCATTGATCGAGGCCATGCTGGGCGATTCGCGTCGCGGCATCGCGGCCCGTGCGAGCCTGCACCTGGGTCAGGCCGTGCAGTTCGTCGACTTCCGCGACGGGCAGATGCGCCGCGGCAAGATCATTGCCTTGCGAGACCTGCAGGCGACGGTGCTGGAAGACGTGACCCGGCGGACCTGGAAGATCCCGTGTCTGGCGATGCAGGGCGTTAGCGGCGCAGAACGCCACGAAGAGCAAACTGCCTATGAGCCGCCACCGGAGCCGATTACACCGGCGAGCAGCACACGCAACTTCCAGCGCGGAGACACTGTGACGTTCGACGACCGGGATGGTCGCACCATCACCGGCGTGATCGTGCGCATCAACCAGCGTACGGCCACGCTCGGAACGGGCGACGGTGCAACCTGGCGGGTTCCGTTCCATGCACTTCGCCACGTGCTTGAGGTCTGAGCATCTTCAATGGATTCAGCGAGTTGAGGTCAAGAGGGCCTCGGGGCCACGCTTACCTTTGGCACATCGCGATGCCGTTACGGGTGGGGGCGTCCATCCCATTGCTTACCGTTTACAGCCTTGGCGCTGGCCAACATCTATCTGGGCCGACAACGGCTGATGGCACAGGTACGCCCCATGAGGGCAGCGAAAGGGCCGAGAAGCCCAAGAAGCAGGCCCAGCGGGACACAAAAAATGTCATTCGACGACCTGTTTGATCCCAATCACTCCGTCAGCGGCCCGAATGGGCTCTTTGACGGGGCCTATTCAGCGTAGCCCTAAATGGGAAAGTTCACCCCGTCTGGCTGGCTGGCTGGAACACATGGTCAACTAGAACGAATTCGCACAATATCCCACATATCTTTTTCTATAGCCCTTCTCGCCGTACAAATAATTGTGTGAAAGTCCGATGTTGCAGGCTAATTGATTTGGTGCCGGGCTTTCACATGCGCAGCGACGGGCCATCGTCATCAATTTGAAGCTCTTGCCTTTGTGCCCGAGTGAGTGAATCTATATAAGCCCTAAGTCGCCCGTCCCACGCTTCTTTTATCTGTTGAACGAGATCCTTCGCAGGGACCAATTCTTTGCCGGACGATACGCTCAAGACGGCCAAGGGGACGATTGAAGCCCGTGACGCGAGGGTGTCGACAAACTGCATCACAGCTGCTTTCGTTCCGAATTGGCCATGCGCGGGATCACTACTCAGCTTCAAGATGAGCTCCTGCAAGCGAATACCGTCCTGCGCAAGATCGACCTTGCAAGTGGGTTTTGCTGTTGGGAGGACATGCTGGAGGTCATTCACCGGGATTGATGCAAAGAAGCGGTATGCGCTAGAAGCAAGTGCGTAGATGCCAAACGAGCCCAGCGCTGGCTGGTGAGCATTGCGCAAAGCGTCGAGTTGAGTCCCGCCGGAGACGTTGGGCGCGCGATAGACATTTAGCTCAAATGGCTTTACGCGGTCGGTGGTCTGCTTGAACTGCAGCCACAGAAGCCTTACCCCCCCTTGGGGGATGAGACCTTTACCGGAAATCAGTAACAAGAGATCGGCGCCGACCGCGAGCTCTTTCAGGGCAGGCTTCAGCTTTTTATGGATCTCACCCGCGTAGACGTCTAGGGTTGAATCAATGAGATTCGTTGCACGGGCGAGCTGCGTACTCAGCTCAGTCACGAAGTCAGAAGTCATGACGTCCTCCTTGTCGAGGTTCAAGATCGCCTTGAATCCGCGGACTGAGGCATGCGTCAGTGCCCAATAGAGGCCGGCTGGATTGATTCCTCCTTTGAACTGCGTTTGTACGCCCAACTCGAGTCCGTTGCCGAATTCCACCCATGCCAAGAGGGTATGCCGGACTAAGTTGCTGAACTGGTTCCTCAATGCAAGGAATTCGACGTGATACGGGTGAGTCCACTCGAGCTGCTGAATCTTTCGGTCGGCACAGGCCTTGGCAGCGTTTGCGACGCGCAGGTCCTTCGTTAACTTGTCTACCTTCTCTCCCGCATCGGCGGCTTGGTTCGACGCCGCTGAAAGGGCTTGTTGCGACCGTTTAAGCTCTACCTCTTTCATATAGAGGTCTGCCGCTGGCACAGCCCTGATCTTCTTGAGAATCCAGCGCGTCGGTGAGAAATTTTTCATTGGAGCGAACGAGTAGTAAGTAGGAGGAATGATGGTGACCTGCCCCCTTTGACCGTACCAATGATTCTGAGGAAGTCCGAGGTTGAAGGTTAATTGATTTCTTTGTTGATTGAAGATTGAGTTGCATCGCCAGCGCGCTGGCGATGCAACTCGGCGAATCGCGCGGGCGGCATGCGCCCTACGCTGCTGTGTGGCCTGACCTCGTTATAGTCCTGCCGCCAGATCCCGATGGCCGAGCGCGCCTGCTGCAAAGTCTCAAACCATTGCTCATTCAGGCATTCGTCCCTGAATTTGCCGTTGAAACTCTCGATGTAGCCGTTTTGCATGGGCCTTCCGGGCTGGATCAGGATGTGCCGGATACCGTGACTGTTTGCCCAGGCCGTAAATGCCCGGCTGGTGAACTCCGGGCCGTTATCTGTCCTCACCGCCAGCGGGTAGCCCCGAAACAGCGCAGCGCGGTCCAGGATGCGTGTGACGTACTCGCCTGAGATACCCCAGTCCACCGCAATGTCCACGCACTCGTGGCTGAAGTCGTCGGCCACCGTCAGGCATTTGATGCGCCGGGCATTGGCCAGGCTGTCGCTCACGAAGTCCATACTCCAAACCTCGTTGACGTTGCGCGCAAGCTGCAGCGGCACGCGCTCAGAGGCCGGCCTGCGGGTTTTCTTGCGCCGGCGCACCGCCAGGTTCGCCTCGCTGTACAGGCGGTACACGCGCTTGTGGTTCACGCCCGGGAACTCGGGGCGCAGCAGGTCGTGAATGCGCCGATACCCGAAGCGTCGGCGCGCATGGGCGATTCCCACAATCTTGCCACTCAAGTCTTTTGTCATCTGATCGGCTTCGGGAGGATGGCGATAGCTGTCACGGGAGAGCCCCACAAGCCTGCACGCGCGGCGCTCGGACAGATCGCATTGCTCGATCATCACGGCTGCAGCCACGCGCCTGGCCTGCGGGGCTAGCGCTTTACCCCGAACGCGGTGTTCAGCGCGTGAATGTCCAGGTGGGCTTCAGCCAACAACTTCTTGAGCTTGTTGTTTTCTGCCTCCAGCTCTTTTAGCCGCCTGGCATCGGGCACATCCATGCCGCCGTACTTGGCGCGCCATTTGTAGAAGGTGGCGTCGCTGAAGCCGCCTTTGCGACACAGCTCCTTGATCGGCAATCCGGCCTCAGCCTGTTTGATGAAGCCGATGATCTGCTCTTCGGTGTATCTGCTTTTTCTCATGTCCGCCATTTTCCAGGGTTGGCGGACTTCTCTCTTTTACCTTGGTACGGCTGGGTGGGGGCAGGTCAATAGGCATCACCCGGGGGTAAAGCTAAAGCTAAAGCCGGTGCTGCGGCTTTCAAAGCTGTTGCTCTGGCTTTGGCTGTCTTGGGCAAGCGAGCTGAGTTTCGGTGGGTCAGCACGATGCTCGGAAATCTGAAAACAGCAATGGCCGGAACGTACCGTTCGTTTGACCATACCAAATACGCGAATCGCTATTTGACCGAATTTGCTTACCGCTTTAATCGCCGATTTGACTTGCCAGCAAGCCTGCAGGCCACGGATGGCGTCATCTAATTCAATGACGCAGATAGCTCAGCCTCATAGGACTTCATCCTTGCGCGGCCAGCTCAAACGCTTCGTCAAATGTTGGGAATCGACCATACGTATCGAAGTGCTTGTATGACTCGCACCGAAAACAACCCGGTTGAAAAACGCTGCACCTACCGCCAAGCGGATTCGATACGCGACTCACGTACCGGCGGCGTTTTCGGTTTTTCATTCAATCCTCCTGGCGTAGATTCTTTGTCGCCCGCATTCAATTATTGAGGCTTACGACTTCAAATTTGCCAGCAACCAATCCCATTAGCTGATCGGGTTGCGTTTAGTCACGTGGCATCCCATTACTTTTGAATGGATAAGTGACCAGCCAAAAAAGCATGCGCAGCGGCGCAAAATAGTTGTGCCAGCTCCTCAGCCAAGTGTTCTTCATTGCATCCCAAAAACCATTGCTTGGCTGCCCATATATTGAAGTTAGCCGTCGCCATTCGGACTCGAATTCAGTTGTGAACATCTCGTTTTCCCGATTCAAACCGCTACGCCCAGCCCGGTGGATTGAATACGCGATTCAGGTATCCGCGACGTTTGCAGTTTTTCATTCAATCCCCCTGTCTGGATTCTTTGACGCCCGCATTCAGTTGTTGATATTGATATAACGAACAGTCGGTTTGTCTTCCACCTTTCTGGGCTCAGAAGCATGACGAACCTCCGCCGTGCGCGGTATCTTTTTAGCCACTGGCTTGGCCGACAGGGGCGCTGCAGTCTGTGACGCCACAGTGGTGGACGCCGTAGATTGAGTCGACTGTGCGGCGGGTGCTACGGTCTGCTCCTGCTTCGTGGCGTTGGCTGAACTAAGCGCCGTGACGGGCGCCGCCTTGGGGGTTACTGGTGCTGGTGTAGATAGCGCCTGTACCGGTTTTCCTGCTTTCACACCATTCATAAAGTGAAAAGCCCCGCTGATTGCACTCAAAGACATCAAGCCTGCGGCCCAAGGCTCCCAGCTGAAACCTCCCACACCTTTGTCGGGTGCACTTTCAGTCTCGGGCAATACAAGCGCAGTCCCCATTGCACCAAGTACAAGCGCCAGCAGGTGCATGACCGTGGGAACCAACGGGATAAGATTTAGAACGGGCACCAGGTCAAAAAGACTTGCCAGCAAAGGGAATATCAGCAGCCAGCCTTTACCGATATTTTTCGCTCTGACACTGGTCACCAACACCAGCATGACCAAGCACCACGCATGCAGCCAAAACA
>JBKJRR010000149.1:0-13737 GCA_046594635.1 Burkholderiaceae bacterium | reverse complement strand
ATGTGCACGGCCCTCGGCGCGCCGGTGATAGTCGACCACCGCCGCGCGCAACGATTGACCTTTTTCCTGCGCGGCAAACGGGATCACCGTCGTCGTACCGCCGCAGGCCGCGGAGCGCGTTCCGCTTTCGAAGTCGTCCGCCATACGTATCGGGGGCGCCATCGGCTGATCCAGATGGCAATGCGCATCCACACCACCCGGCGTCACGATACGCCCGGCCGCATCGATCTCACGGGTGCCTGCCGAAAGCCCGACACCCAGCTGCACAATCCGGCCGTCAATGACGCCGATGTCGGCGTCGAAGGTATCGCTGGCGGTTGCGATGCGCGCGCCTCGGACCACCAGGTCGAACGGTTGCGCGCTCACTGGAGTACCTTCGCCCTTGGGGCTGCGGTACGAGCTTGCTTGGGAACGTCCCGGCGCGGCGCTCATATGTGATCTCCGCAATGCGCCAACGGGCGCACCGATGAGGTCGACCCCAAGCACTTCATTGTTGACTTTGATGTTTTCATAGTTGCTTGCACCAATTCGTGTCTTTACAAGTTCAGCTGATTCGCCCCGCTTTAGTGCAATGCACCAACATAAAGTCGAATCAATTGTTGACATTGTTGTTGAATAGTCGATGGTTGAACATAGTGTTTACACCTATGTCGACATTTTTTTCATGTTGGGCATAATGACCCTGCGGGATTCCAATACAGTCATCCGGCTTGCCCACATCCCGCTCTCAGGAGATTTGCACCCATGACCCGACCAATCCGACTTGGCGTTTTGACGCCGTCATCCAACACATCTCTGGAGCCCTTGACCAGCGCATTAGCCGCCATCGTTCCGGGTTGTAGTGCACATTTTTCTCGCTTCAAAGTCACCGAAATATCCTTGTCCACGCAAGGACTGGGCCAGTTCGACGACAGCAAGATCCTGGCTGCGGCGGACCTGCTCGCCGACGCCAAGGTCGACGTGATCGGCTGGAGCGGAACCGCCGCCGGCTGGCTGGGTTTCGACAGCGACAGGCGCCTTATTGAACGCATCGGGGAACGCACCGGCATCCGGGCGACGACGGCCGTGCTCGCACTGAACGAATTGATGGCCTTGCGCCAGATTTCCCGATTGGCCCTGGTCACTCCTTATACGGAGGACGTTCAGCGACGGATTGTTGACAATTACCGCAACATCGGGATTGACGTTGTCGCCGAACGCCATCTGGGCATCACGGTGAACCACGATTTTGCGCTGGTCGAACCCCGGCGTCTGGAAGATCTGATGATCGAAGTGGCGGCTTCACGCCCGCAGGCCATTACCACCTTCTGCACCAATCTGCGGGCCGCACCACTGGCCGAACAGATCGAATCGCGACTCGACATTCCGCTGCTCGACACCGTCAGTACCACGGTCTGGGGCATGTTGCGTGCCGTCGGCGCCGACCCCAAGGCCATCCGCGGATGGGGCCGCTTATTTGACTGGGCCTGACCCGATGACCGCTCTTGCACTCGATAAAATCCTCGGCATGCGTTCATCCAAGCCGCGACCCGCCGCGCGAAGCAGCAAGATGGTCCAGTCGATTGATGACCACACCAAAGCCACGGAAACATCCACCTCGACCATGACCCGAAACGCACGCAAGGCAACCCCGATCACCCGACTGGAGCGGGAGAACACCAATGACACGATCTACGAGCGCATTTATGCGGCCATCCTCGAGCATCGCCTGCCACCGGGTACCAAACTGGTGGAGGAGCGACTGGCGGAGATTTTCAATGTCAGCCGTGCCCGCGTGCGCGAAGTGCTCAACCGGATGTCCCATGAGCAGATCGTGGACCTGTACCCACAACGTGGCGCGTTCGTGGCCAAGCCCACCATCGAGCAGGCACACGATGTCTTCGAGGCGCGGCGCCTGATCGAGCCCGCCATCCTGCGTCGCCTGATAGACACCTTGACGCCGGAGCGTGTAGCCCGACTGCGCCAGCAGCAGGAACTGGAAGTCGACGCACGCCGGCGTGACGACAAACGTGCCATCGTGCGCCTTTCCGGTGACTTTCACATGTTGCTCGCAGACCTTGCCGGCAACTCAGCCCTGGCGCGCAGCATGCGTGAACTGTCGTCCCTGACGTGTCTGATCATCTTCCTGTACGACGCACCAACAGCCACCACATGCAGGGCGGACGAACACTCCGAAATCATCGACGCGATTGCGCATCGCGATGCGCCACGCGCCGAAAAGCTGATGCTTGAGCATCTCAAGCATATCGAGGGCAGTCTCAAGCTCGATGCATCCTCTGAAGAAGTGGATCTCGAATCGATCTTCAAGTCCTGATCTGCGGGGTTTGCCTGTGCGGCTGCTGCTGATCAACCCCAACACCTCGGTCCATATCACCGAGCGGCTCGCACAATCGGCACGTTCTGCGCTCGACCCGCATGACACTCTGACGGCCGTGACCGCCGAAGGCAGTCCGACTGTGGTGCGCAGTGCAACGGATTTGCTGCAAGCAAACACCAATGCCCTGCTACTGGCCCGGCAACACGCCTCTCGTCATGATGCCATGCTGCTCGCAATTTCTCTGGACGGCGCCGCTGTGTGGTTGCGCGACCAATTTCCGGCCATGCCGGTCATCGGCATGACCGAGGCCGCGTTGTTGACAGCTTGCCTGCGTGCCGAGCGGATCGGCTTGCTGACGCTCGGCGCGTCCGTATTGCCGCTGTACAAGGACCGCGTGGCACAAATCGGCATCAGCTCGCGCGTGGTCGCCTGCGCAGCTCCGGAAGCGCCATCAGCATTTGGGGCCGATGCCACCGGCATAGTCCCGGAACTTCTCGACGTATTGGGTTCGGCCACTGACGGGTTGCGCAGCGCAGGCGCACAGGTGATCGTGCTGGCGGGTGCCGTGTTGTGCGGTTATGCCCAGGCGCTGGAAAAGCGTTGCGCCTTGCCGGTGCTCGATGGTGTGCAATGTGCGACACGGCAACTGCGCCTTCTTTGCGCCACCCCGACGACCCGCTGAGCCTGACCCCGGTCGGCGATCGGACCTGTCGATCTCGGACACCCGTCTGACCGTCGGCTACTATGCCGATTCCCAGACAAAGGCCTTGTCTGCGGCGAACGGAAACACCTGCGTCCAGTGACGTGCGATGTCGATACGGCGTGTGACCCAAACCCGGTCGTGCCGCTCGACATGGTCCGGAAAACCTTGCAATCCGCGCAGCCGCCGGAGTCGGCCCAACAAGCTGCAATGCATGCCGATGCTCATCATGCTCGGCCGCTCGTCACCCTCGGCGTACTGCACATCGAGGGCGTCGCGCAGGTACTGGAGAAAATCGTCCCCGTTCGAACTCGCGCAGAATGCGCTACACACCGACCCGCGAACCGTATTCGTAGACACTCTCCATGCTCAGGTGGCGTGCCGTAAACGCTGGTGGGTTGAACATCTCGAAATGGACCTGCTCGCCGGCGGCATCGCCATGCAGGACGCTCATTTCCGCGCCCTCCTCGAAATTGAGAACAAATTGCACCGCCACACGCGCCTGGCCTGGCCAGTGCGCCTGCGGCGCATGGGGTCCATGGCCCAGCAGGTCACGCGGGTAAAAATGGTTCTCTGGGGTCTTCATGTGCAGTTTTTTCTCAAGTGCAAGTCGCCTGCGGACTTGCACCGCCAGGCTCAACTTCAGACGAGGCACGCGCCGGGCCCAGGCGTTTGTGCAAGCTCCGGGCCCAGGGCCAGTCGACATTTACGCCAGCAATTGCGCCAGGGTCCGCGCCACAACCTTGGTCGCACGCCGCAAGTCCTCCAGCGAAATATGTTCATCGGCACGCTTCGCGTTGCTTTCCAGCACCGTGCGCGGGCCGCAACCGTACAACACGGCGGGAATCCCATGCTCGGTGAACAAACGTGCGTCCGTGTACAGGGGTGTCCCCGAGCCCACGATGGGTTCTCCGAACACGTCACTGGCATGTTTGCACAAGGCATCGACCATGGGCTTGTTGGCTGCCAGCGGTATCAATGCGCGTGCGAGCAACAGGCGCCGGATATCGATCGTGATGCCCGGAACATTGGCAACGGCATCGGCGATGAGACGGCGCAACGCGGTTTCCACCTCGGTCGGATTCTCTTCGGGAATCATGCGGCGATCGAGCTTGAGCACGACGGTTCCGGGAACCACATTGGTATGGGTTCCGCCTTGAATCAGCCCGACATTCAGATATGGATGTGTGATGCCCTTGACCTTGCTTGTCACCTGCTTGAACAGCGTGTTCTGCTCATACAGCGCGGTCAGAATCTTGTTTGCAGCCTGTAGCGCGTCCACCGCGGTGTCGGGCACGGCCGCATGGCCCATCTTGCCGTGCACGGTCACCTCCATCTGCAGGCAGCCGTTGTGGGCGGTCACGACCTGGTAGCTGAAGCCGGCGGCCATCAGCAGGTCTGGTTTGACAATGCCCTTGTCCAGCAGCCAGCCCGGGCCGAGTTCGCCGCCGAACTCCTCATCGTAGGTGAAGTACAACTCCACGCTTCCCTTGAGCGGCAGCTTGAGCGCCTCGATGGCACGGGTCGCAAAGGTAAAGGTCGCAAAGTCGCACTTGCTCACCGCTGCGGCACGGCCATAAAGTTTGCCGTCTGCCACTTCGCCGCCGTACGGATCATGCGTCCAGCCTTCGCCCGGTGGCACCACGTCGCCGTGTGCGTTGAGCCCGATGGTCTTGCCCTCGCCATACTTGCGGCGAACGACGAGATTGGTGATCGACTCCAAACCTGCTGCGCTGACCTGTTGTGCCGGGACTTCGTGCTGCTCGGCAGAGAATCCGAACGCCTGCAGCAGTTCAGCCGTACGCAAGGCGTGCGGCGTATTGTTGCCCGGTGGCGTGTCCGTTGGCACCCGGACCAGGGCCTGGAGAAATTGCACCTCTTCGTCGAAGTGGGCGTCGATCCAGGCGTCGAGTAGGTTGATTTCAGTGGATGTCATGAAAGCTCCGCTGCAAGTTGATCGAGTAGATTCTGAAACGCTCGTACACACAGGTCGGCGTCGTCGTTGGTGATGGATTCCAGCGGGTTGTGGCTGATGCCAGCGTTGAGCCCGCGCACGAAAAGCATGGCCTGGGGCAAAATTTCATGCAGCTTCATCGCGTCATGGCCGGCGCCACTGGGCATGTGAAACAGCGGAACGCCCAATGCCGCAACGGCGCGCTCCCAGCGCTGCATCCAGGCTTGCGCACATGGCGCCGCAGCCGCGCGCATGATTTCCTCCAGCTTGAAACCGAGCCTGCGGCGCTCGCAGATGCGGGCCAGTTCTGCGCGCACCGCATCAGCGCAGGCGTCGCGTACCTCGTTCGTCGTGGCACGCACATCGATGCTGAACGTGCATCGCCCCGGCACCACGTTGACCGATCCACTCGGCACCTCGAACATGCCCATGGTCGCGACCAGATTCGGCACAGCGCCACCGCGTCGCTCCACGAACAACGCCAGTTCGGCAGCAGCAGTGGCAGCATCGCGGCGCTGGTCCATCGGTGTGGTCCCCGCGTGACTGGCCATGCCGACAATCTCACCCATGTAGCGCAGGCTGCCATTGATGGAGGTCACGACACCCAGCGGCAGGTCGGCGGCGTTGAGCACCGGCCCCTGTTCGATATGCACCTCGACGAAACCGAGATAACGTGCAGCGTCGCGCTTGAGCTTGGCGATGTCATCGATACACAGACCCGCGTGTTGCATCGCCTCGCGCATCGGGATGCCGTCGACATCGGTCTGCTCCAGCCAGCGCGGGTCGAAATTGCCCGTCAACGCGCCGGAACCCAGAAAGGTCGCCTTGTAGCGCTGCCCTTCCTCCTCGGCAAAACCGACCACTTCAAAGCCATATGGCAAACGACGGCCCTGGCGATGCAATTCGCGCACACAGGCCATCGGGGCCAGAATGCCGAGACGCCCGTCGTACTTGCCACCGTTGCGTACCGTGTCGTAGTGGCTGCCGGTCATCAGTCGCTTCGCCGCGCGGTCGGCCCCGTGATAGATGCCCACCACATTGCCGACGGCGTCGATCTCGACCTCGTCGAAACCGCAATCGGCGCGCATCCAGTGCGCCAAACGCTGCGCGCAGGCGCGGTGGGCATCGGTCAGGTAGGTGACGGTCAGCTCGCCGCGCTCGGCGTAGGGGGAGTCGCTGTGGGTTGCCAGCGACTCGGCCCAGTCCCAGACCTGGTTGCCCAACTCCGGTTCGAAACCGAACTTGTCATTCAGCCTGATTTCCGCAATGCGGTGGATGTTGCGCAGGCACTCCGCGCGCTCGAAGTCCGCATGGTTGCCCACACGCCGCTCGAAAGTGGCAATGATCTCTGTCTTCAACAACCCCAATCCGCGTGGCCCGCGTACGGCCAGAATGAACGGAAAGCCGAACTTGTCGTTGTAGTCGGTATTGAGCTGCTGAATCTTTGCAAACTCTTGCGGCGAGCAGTCGGTCAGGCCGGCTTTGCCTTGTTCATGGGTGGACTCAGCCGTCAGCGACTTGCTGACCATGGCCTTGCCAGCCAATTCGGGGTGTGCGCGAATAAGCGCCAGTTGCGTGCCAGGGGTCGACTCCCGAACCACACGCGCCAATGCGGCTTTGAGCTGAACAAGGCTGGCGAACGGTCGCTGCGACCACGCAGCCTCCGCGATCCAGGGCGAATGTTCGTAAGTGCCGTCCAGCAATTGCGTGAAGCCCTTTTGGTCGGCGCTGTTTATCTGCTCCAAAGTCAACATGGTTATTCCTATTCTGGTTGTGGCGTGCACAAGCTGCAAGATTGCAGCCAGACAATCACGCTCAGTCGGGGTTGCGCAGGATCTGCGACAGATCAGCCGCTTGCGGATCAGTTCGAAGATTGCGCTCGACGCTGGTGATGTGGTTGGCCATCAGGCGCGCTGCCGCAGCCGCGTCGCGCCGCTCGATGGCGTCGACCACCAGTTCATGCTCGCGCTGGGATTCGTCGGCCGAATGCGACGACTGGTACATCAACGAGATCAGCTGCGAACGGTTGAGCAGGTCACTCAAGGTGTCGGCCAGCACATCGTTGCCAAGCAACTGCGCCAGCACAACGTGAAAATCGGCCAGCAAACGCGTGCGCATGGCCACGTCGCCCCGCTTGACCGACTGGCGTTCCTCGAGCAGATGGGCCTTCAATTGCGCAACTTGCCCATCGGTGATGCGGGCGCACAACTGCCGCACCATGGCCGACTCCAGCATGTTGCGCATCTCGAAAACCTGGCGCGCCTCCTCGATGCTGGGCATCGCGACATATGCGCCATGCGCCTTCTCCAGTGTGACGAGTCGGTCCCGCCCCAGCTGAATCAATGCCTGGCGCACGATGGTGCGCGAAACCTTGAAGATGTCTGCAATCTTCTGCTCGGCCAGTTTCGTCCCAGGCACGAGGCGACGTTCGACGATAGCGCCTGTGATCGAGTCGACGATGCGATCAGCCATGTTGGAGGTCTTGTTCCGCGGGTCACCCGCACTTGGATCGATCAATTTCAATCGGGACTTCGTGGTGGCCATGGTGAATCTCGCAAGGTGGTGGTCAAACTTGACCGTTTATGCCAATAGTGTATACACTTTTGAATAATTCTGAATCAACAACTGCCACACAACACCGGCACCACAAAAAAGGATCAAGCATGGGCCATCTCAGTACCCACGTTCTGGACACCATGAACGGCTGTCCTGCCGCCGGCATGCAGGTTTCTTTGCAACGCCTGCAAGGCGACACCGCCGAGACGCTGCAGCAATTCAAACTGAACGCGGACGGCCGCAACAGCGACGGCGCTTTGCTGGAGTTGGATACCATGATTCCAGGGCGTTATCGCCTGCTGTTTGAGGTTGCGCCGTATTTCCGCGCGCAGGGCCTGACGTTGCCGGAGCCCGCCTTCCTCGACACCGTGCCATTGGACTTCGGCATTGCCGACCCGAATGGCCACTACCACGTGCCGTTGCTGGTGACGCCCTGGTGTTACAGCACCTACCGTGGAAGTTGAGTTTTCTTTTTCCCTAGGGAAAACACGCATACACATTTACACATAAGGTGTATACAGTTCGGGCAACATCGCCGCGGTGCCCACCTCATGTGGACTGCGATGCCAGCTCCTTACAGTGCCCGCTGTGGTGAGGAGAAATGCAAAGCGCAGGCTTTGCTTTCTCCAACTATGGCAAGGGTGTTGCAATGCAAGCATATGTTCTCGACTGGGCCAATCTGCTGTTGCGCTGGGCCCACGTCATCACCGCGATTGCCTGGATCGGCTCTTCGTTCTATTTTGTCTTTCTCGACAACAGCCTGACCAAACCCGAGACACCCGAACTCGTTGACAAAGGCGTTGACGGCGAGTTGTGGGCTGTACATGGCGGTGGTTTCTACCATCCACAGAAATACCTGGTCGCCCCCAAGACCATGCCGGATCACCTGCATTGGTTCTACTGGGAGAGTTACTCCACCTGGTTGACCGGCTTTGGCCTGTTCACGGTGTTGTATCTGTTCAATGCCGGCACCTTCCTGGTCGACAAGAGCGTGTTCGACTGGTCTGCGGGTGCTGCCATCGCCGCCTCGCTCGGTTTCCTGGTCGTGTGCTGGTTCGTCTACGACATCATCTGCCGCACCTTCGGCAGGCGTCAGAACGGCGACCTGATCGTAGGGCTCCTGATCGCGCTTTTTGTCGCGTTCGCCTCCTGGCTGGCCTGCCAGCTTTTTGCCGGGCGCGCCGCGTTCTTGCTGGTGGGCGCCATGCTGGCCACCACGATGAGCGCCAACGTCTTCGTCTGGATCATCCCCGGTCAGCGCAAGGTGGTGGCTCAACTCAAGGCCGGCCAACCGGTTGACCCGATCTACGGATGGCGTGCCAAGCAACGCAGCGTGCACAACACCTACTTCACCTTGCCGGTGCTGATCGCCATGCTGTCCAACCATTACGGCTGGTTGTACCAAGGCCCCAACAACTGGCTGGTACTCGTGCTGTTGATGATCGCCGGCGCATTGATCCGTCACAGCTTCGTGGCCCGCCACAAGGCCCTTGTGCAAGGCAAACGGGTGCCATGGGAACACGCCATGGTCGGTATCGCCACGGTGGTGGGCTTGGCGATCTGGATCGCGCCAGCGCCCACTAGCGCCGCCGCCGCCAAGCTTGCAGCGACCCAACCGGTGGTCTTCGCCGAGCTCAAGGCCGTCATCGACCAACGATGCACCCTTTGCCACAACGCCCAGGTGCCCAGCAAGAACATCGCGTTACACACACCGGAGCTGATCGCATCCCATGCGCAGCAGATTTACCAGCAGGTATCCGTTCTCAAACTGATGCCGATGAACAACGCCACCCAGATGACCGATGTCGAACGCGCGCTGATCAAGCGCTGGTTTGATGCCGGTGCACCGAAAGAATGAGTTCCCGTTAACGCCAACGCCAACACCCACGCCAACCAGGAGACACGAACGATGAACACGACAACAGTCCACCCCGTGGACGAAATATTACCCGCGGGTCGCCTCACGACCCTGGGCCTTCAACATGTGCTGGTGATGTACGCGGGCGCCGTTGCGGTGCCGCTGATCGTCGGGCGTGCGCTCAACCTCACGCCAGAGCAGGTTGCCCTGCTGATCTCTGCCGACCTTTTTGTCTGCGGCATCGTGACGCTGATTCAGTCGTATGGCATGAGTTCGTGGTTCGGCATCAAGCTGCCGGTCATGATGGGCGTCACCTTCGCCGCCGTCGGACCGATGGTCGCCATGGCGAATGCAACGCCGGGCATCGAGGGCGCTCGCATGATTTTCGGCGCCATCATCGGCGCGGGCATCATTGCCATGTTGCTGGCGCCCATCATGGGACGGCTGCTGCGATTTTTCCCGCCCGTCGTAACCGGCACCATCATCGCCATCATCGGCATCAGCCTGATGCGTGTGGGCGTGGGCTGGGCCATGGGTGGACCGGCGTTTCTGGCGCAGCGCACTGACGTGCCCAAGCTCGTTGCGATGGTCGACCAGGCCAAGGCCGCGGCCGTCACCGCCGGTGCGGGAGCCGAGATCAAGATCGGACGCATTCCGATGATCGACAATCCGGCTTATGGCGCGCTCGACAACTTGGCCATCGCCGGATTCGTGCTGCTTGTCATCCTGCTGCTGGTCAAGTACGGGCGCGGGTTCTTGTCCAACATCGCGGTGTTGCTGGGCATCATCGCCGGTTGCGCCGTTGCGGTGGCCACCGGAAAAATGGGCTTTGACAAAGTTGCCAAGGCCCACTGGTTCGACGTAGTGCTGCCGTTTTCCTTCGGCACGCCGAACTTTGATGTGCTCTCCATCCTGACCATGACGCTGGTGATGATCGTCGTGATGATCGAATCCACCGGCATGTTTCTGGCGCTGTCCGACATCACCGGCAAGAAGATCAACCAGGCGGAGCTGACGGCCGGCCTGAGAACCGACGGTCTGGGCACTTTGATCGGCGGGATCTTCAACACCTTCCCGTACACCAGCTTCTCGCAGAACGTCGGCCTGGTCGGAGTCACGGGTGTGCGCAGCCGCTATGTCTGCGTGGCTGGCGGCATCATCATGATCATCCTGGGCCTGTTGCCCAAGATGTCGGCCCTGGTGGAGTCGATACCGCAATTTGTGCTTGGCGGCGCCGGCCTGGTGATGTTCGGGATGGTGGCGGCCACCGGTATCCGCATATTGTCTGGCGTCGATTTCAAGCACAACAAGTTCAACCTCTACATCGTCGCAATTTCGATCGGCGCCGGCCTGATTCCACTGGTAGCACCACGCTGGACGCAGCAGATGGCGCATGGCCTGCACCCACTGCTTGAATCCGGCATCCTGCTCAGCGCCATCACTGCGGTGGTGCTGAACCTCTACTTCAATGGTGGCAAGGCGGATGAAGCCGGTGTGATCGAAGCCGCCAAGGCAGCTGAAGCGCACTGACCCGACACGGCGGCCCGCGCGAGGCCCGCGGTATGCCCTGGCTGATACCGCCCGGCCCGACGGCCGCACTCTGATGCGTTGCCGGGCTATTTCTGTCACGGACGACCGGCTACGGTGACACCCATTGCATCTGCCGACCGTCAGTCGACGCGCCTCCACCATTGCCCTTCGAACTCCCCGGCAAGCCAATCAATGAACTGGCTCACCTTGGCGGGAACCAGCTTGGGCGAGGGAAACACAGCGTGCAGATCCTGGGTGGGCAGGCGATGGTCGACCAACACCTGTTGTACCAGGCCACCCGCAACCGACGGGCCCGCCACATACCAAGGCAAGATTGCCAGCCCCATACCGGCAATCGCGGCATCGAGCACCGCAGACAGACTGTTCGAGCGCAAATGCCCTTTCACCGGGACCGCTCGCTCCTTGCCGTTCGGAAGCGTCAGGCTCCAGCGGGCATCACCCTGTACGCTGCTATAGATGAGGCAATCGTGCGCTGACAGATCAGCGGCCTTGCGCGGCGCACCCCGGGTATGGAGATAGTCCGTCGAGGCCACCATCAGCCAGGGGTTGATACCCAGGTAACGCGCGCCCAGCGTCGAGTCGGCGAGCCGCCCCATGCGCAACGCCACATCCACTCCCTGTTCGACCAGATCGACGTACCGGTCGTCAAAGCTCAGATCCACCATCACCTTGGGGTGCAGCTGCATGTAACGCAGCACCAGCGGAACCATCACGCGGCGGCCAAATGCGACCGAGGTGCTGATGCGCATCGTGCCGCCCATCTCGCTTTGCACCAAAGCGGCCACGTTCTCGGCCTCGTCGATATCGCGGGCAATACTCAGGCATCGTTCGTAATACCGTTGACCTACTTCGGTGGGCGTCACACCGCGTGTTGAGCGGTGCAGCAAGCGCGCACCGAGACGCTTCTCGGTCGCCGCCAGGGCCTTGGTCACCGTGGGCTGCGTGATGCCGAATTCTTCGGCAGCACGGCTGAAACTGCCGGTCTCCACAACCCGAATGAACAGCTGCAGACTGAAAACACGATCCATATGCCACCCCCCGGAACTCGCCTATTATGCCGCCACGGAATAGTTGTTATCGACGGATTTGGGTTCACACGGGAGCGCGACTGCGGGACCATCGACCTCAACTATTCAAGGAGATATCCATGGCGAAGATGAAGGCCGCAATGGCCGCTGTACTGGTGATGGAAAAAGAGGGCGTGACCCAGGCGTTCGGCGTACCTGGTGCAGCCATCAACCCGCTCTACGCGCAACTGCGCGAGCGCCAGACGATTGCCCATGTGCTGGCGCGCCACGTTGAGGGTGCCTCCCATATGGCCGAGGGTTACACCCGCGCCAAGGCCGGCAACATCGGCGTGTGCATCGGCACTTCCGGCCCGGCCGGAACCGACATGATCACCGGCCTGTATTCGGCTCAGGCCGACAGCATCCCGATCCTGTGCATCACTGGCCAGGCCCCGCGGGCGCGTATGCACAAGGAAGATTTCCAGGCGGTGGACATTGCGTCGATCGCCAAACCCGTCACCAAATGGGCCACCACCGTGCTCGAGCCGGCCCAGGTACCACGCGCCTTCCAGCAGGCCTTTCACCTGATGCGCTCGGGTCGGCCTGGCCCGGTGCTGATTGACCTGCCCTTCGACGTGCAGATGGCCGAGATCGAATTCGACATTGACACCTACGAGCCGATGTCGGTCTACAAGCCCACCGCATCGCGCAAGCAGATCGAGAAGGCGCTGGAGATGCTCAATACATCCGACAAACCGCTGATCGTGGCCGGTGGTGGCATCATCAATGCGGATGCCACCGATCTGTTGCAGCAGTTTGCCGAGATCGCCGGCATTCCGGTTATCCCTACCCTGATGGGCTGGGGCAGCATTCCCGACGACCATGCACTGATGGCCGGCATGTGCGGCTTGCAGACCAGCCATCGTTATGGCAATGCGAACATGCTGGCGAGCGACTTCGTGCTCGGCATCGGCAACCGCTGGGCCAATCGCCACACCGGCAGCCCAGAGGTCTATTGCAAGGGGCGCAAGTTCATCCACGTCGACATCGAGCCAACCCAGATCGGCCGCGTCTTCGCGCCCGACTACGGCATCGTGTCCGATGCCAAGGCCGCGCTCGAACTGTTCGTGGCGATCGCCCAGGAGTGGAAAGCCGCCGGCAAGCTGCGCGACTGGTCGACCTGGGTCAAGGAATGCCAGAAGCGCAAGGGCTCGGTCGAGTTCCTGCGCAAGACCAATTACGACACCGTCCCGATGAAGCCGCAACGTGTCTACCAGTGCATGAACAACGCATTCGGACGCGACACCACTTACATTTCCACCATTGGTCTGAGCCAGATCGCCGGCGCCCAGTTCCTGCATGTCTACCATCCGCGCCACTGGATCAACTGTGGTCAGGCCGGCCCGCTGGGCTGGACCATTCCTGCGGCACTCGGCGTGCGCGCAGCCGATCCGTCACGCAAGATCGTGGCCTTGTCGGGAGACTACGATTTCCAGTTCATGATCGAGGAGATGGCCGTGGGCGCGCAGTTCAAGTTGCCCTACATCCACGTCGTCGTCAATAACAGCTACCTCGGCCTGATCCGCCAGAGCCAGCGCGGCTTCGAGATGGATTTCTGCGTGCAACTGGGATTTGCCAACATCAACACGCCGATGGATGAGATGACGCACAGCTACGGCGTTGACCACCTGAAGGTGGTTGAAGGCCTGGGCTGCAAGGCCATCCGTGTGATCAAGCAAGAAGAGCTTGCCCCGGCCATCAAGCAGGCCGAAGCCTGGATGGCCGAGTTCCGGG
>JBKJRR010000364.1:0-8597 GCA_046594635.1 Burkholderiaceae bacterium | reverse complement strand
ATTCTCCATCTGGCGCTTTTGCACCTTTTCGTTGGCGCTGCCCGAGGTATCGGCTGCCACGACGATCTTGGCGGCACCAGCCGGATCCTTGACGGCCTCGTTCCAGCCTTTGAAGGTTGCCTTGAGGAACTTGGCCATGCGTTTGACGAAGGCCGGGTCCTTCAGGTTGGACTCCAGCACATACAGTCCATCCTCCAGCGAGGCGACGCCCTGATCTTCATAAAAGAAGGTCACCAGGTCGCTTTCCTTGACGCCGGCATCGATGACCTGCCAGTATTCGTTGTAGATCATGGTCGAAATACATGCAGCCTGATTCTGCAGCAGCGGATCCACGTTGAAGCCCTGTTTCATGATCTTGATGTCGGTATCGGGCTTGAGGCCGAGCTTGGCCATCCAGTTCAGGAACGGGTATTCATTGCCGCCGAACCAGACGCCCAGGGTCTTGCCCTTGAGGTCTTTCGGACTGCTGACACCGCTGGCCTTTTTGCAGGTCAGCATCATGCCGGAGCGATTGAAAACCTGGGCGATGTTCACCAATGGCACACCGGCTTCGCGCGCGGCCAGGGCGTCGGGCATCCAGTTGACGACCACGTCCGCGCCCTTTCCGGCAATGACCTGCACAGGCGAGATGTCGGGGCCGCCAGCCTTGATCGTCACGTCCAGACCCTCGGCCTTGTAATAACCCTTGGCCTGTGCAACGTAGTAACCGGCGAACTGCGCCTGCGGCAACCATTTCAGCTGCACCGTGATCTTCTCTTGTGCGGTGGCAGCAAATCCGCTGGCGGCCAATACGGTCGCGAGCAAGGCCTGGGTCAACATCGAACGTCGGAACATAGACTCTCCTTGGGGTGAAAAAAGCGAAAAATGGCTCAGCGCAAAAGCGTAAACCACGGGTGGGAAAACGGCAATGGGTAGTAACGCGGGCATCGCATGGCGTGGATCATTTGCGCCCGCGCACCGACGGATGCCAGAAGGCGACACGCCGCTCAAGCCGGCT
Organism: Burkholderiaceae bacterium; assembly: GCA_046594635.1. GTDB lineage: Bacteria > Pseudomonadota > Gammaproteobacteria > Burkholderiales > Burkholderiaceae_C > CAISIP01. The sequence goes on along the minus strand of JBKJRR010000364.1, from coordinate 7,600 downwards.
GAGCAAGGTGTAGGCCGTGGTTCCGGTGACAGCGGCCACGACGACCGCTGCCCACACCAGGGTCATGTTCATCTTGAGCGCCTCGGTGGAGATGCGAAATCCCAGGCCGGTGGTGGGCGAGCCAAAAAATTCGGCCACGATGGCGCCGATCAGCGCCAGGCTGGCATTGACCTTGAGCGCCGCGAACATGAAAGGCACTGCACAGGGCAGGCGCAGCGACCACAAGGTGCGCAGGTAGCTGGCGGCATAGCTGTGCATCAGCTCGCGCTCAAGCCGCTGTGAGGCCTGCAGGCCCGCCAGCGTGGATACCAGCATCGGGAAAAACGTCATCAGCACCACCACGGCTGCCTTGGAGGGCCATTCGAAGCCGAACCACATCACGGCGATCGGGGCCACGCCAACCAGCGGAATGGCGCTGGTCAGTGAAGCGATCGGCAACAGGCCACGCTGAAGGAAGGGCATGCGGTCGATGGCGATCGCGACCAGGAAACCCAGACCGCACCCCATTGCCCAACCGATCAGCACCGCTTTGACAACGGTTTGCACGAAGTCACCACCCAGCGTGGACAGGTTCTCCCACAACGATGCCACGATCAAGCTGGGCGAGGGCAATAACACGCGTGGCACTTCGGCTGCAACCACCAGCAATTGCCAGAAATACAGTATCCAGAAGCCAAACAAGGCAGCGGTCATGCTGGCATAAAAGCCGCTGCCTGTGCCACGAATCGCTGCCGTGCGGCGAATGCCGACCGAGGCCAGCACGGCCAGCACGGCAGTCAACGCCCAAAACAGCAGACCCACCGGCGCAGCAGGACCGGCAAGTGGTGAAAACATGAAAACCAGCGCAAGAACGAACGAGGCCGCGACCATGGCCGCGGTCGCCTTGCCATCGGGCGACGCGCGTGTCACTGGAACACCTTCGCTCTGCGGGCTGCACTGCGAGTGGGCGGCGGTACGACCCGTCACGCCGCTCGCCAGGGCAGCGTCCGTGCTGCTCACGGCGGGATTCACCCCTGGAACGGACCGGCCGCTCATATTTGCCTCCTGCTGCGCAAAACCAGATGCTCCAGCCCGGCCATCAATGCGGTCAATGCCAGGCCCAGCACCGCCGACATCACGAGCGCCGACCAGATCTGGATGGTCTGGCCGTAATAAGAACCGGTGAGCAGGCGCGCGCCCAGTCCGGCCTGCGCACCGGTCGGCAATTCGGCGACCATGGCGCCCACCAGACCGGCAGCGACGCCCACCCGCAGCGCCGGGAACAGGAAGGGCAGCGACGCCGGCAGGCGCAACATCCACAACGCCTGCCACGGTGAGGCTGCGTAGGTGTGCAACATCTCGGTCTCTATGACCTGCGGCGAACGCAGGCCCTGCACCATGGCCACGGTGACCGGGAAGAAACACAGATACATGGCGATCACGGCCTTGGGTGCTACACCCGAGAGTCCGATGCTCCCCAGTATCACCAGCACGATCGGAGCGATAGCCAGCACCGGCACCGACTGTGACGCGACGATCCATGGCAGCAAGGCGCGGTCCAGCGTGCGCGAATGAACGATGGCGATCGACAGCAGCAGGCCGAGCAGGGTGCCCAGCACGAAGCCGACCAGCGTTGACTCGGCCGTGACGGCGGTGTGGAAAAGCAGGTTGCGCGGCGAGCTCAATGGCCAGCCTGTGATGCTGGCCCACAAGTCGAGCGCTACCTGGTGCGGCGCCGGCAGTACCGGGCGTTCCATGGCCCAGGTAGTGGCCACCAGGTCATGCCAGGTCCACGAGACGTCGGCGAGGTCGCGTTCAATTGCGCCCTGGGCGTTGAGCGCTACCGCCAGCCCATACCAGACCAGAGCAATCAGCGCGAGCACGACTGCGATGGGCGCGCCGCTGCTGCCCATCGACGCGGCCAGGCTGCCGCGTTTACTCGTCATGGCCATGGGCCAGTGCCTCGCGCACTTCGTGGGCCAACCGGACAAATTCGGTCGAATCACGCATGTCCAGCGTGCGCCCATCGGGCAGCGGCGATTCGATCACCTTGACAATACGACCCGGGCGCGGCGACATGATGACAATGCGGCTGGACAGGTACACCGCCTCGGCGATGGAATGGGTGACGAACACCACCGTACGGCGCTCACGCTGCCACATCTGCTGGAGCTGCTCGTTAAGCCGGTCGCGCGTGATCTCGTCGAGTGCGCCAAAGGGCTCGTCCATCATCAGTATGCGCGGCTCGAACGACAGTGCGCGGGCAATCGACACCCGTTGCTGCATGCCGCCCGAGAGTTGCCATGGATATTTGGACTCGAAGCCGGTCAGCCCGACACGGTCGAGCTGTTCGCGCGCAATGGTGTCGCACTCGCCGGCGCTGCGACCGTGGATCTGCAGCGGCAGCTTGACATTGCCCAGCACGGTACGCCAGGGAAACAGGCCCGGCGCCTGGAATACATAACCATATGCGCGCGCCAGGCGCGCTTCTCGTGGCGACACACCATTGACCCGTACCTCGCCCGCCGTGATGTGCTCGAGGTCGGCAATCACCCGCAACAAGGTGGTCTTGCCGCAACCCGATGGGCCGATCAGCGAGACAAACTCGCCAGGGCGAATGGCCAGGTCGACATCGCTCAAGGCGTGCACGGGCGCTTGATCGGGGTTGTAGACCAGTGAAGCCCTGCGGACGTCGACCGCCAGTGTGGATGGATTGGAGTCGGATGGGGCCACGTTCATCGAAGCTGTTTGCTCTTTGGGGTTGTATGGGGCCTGCAGACGCCATGGAGCAGGCGAGGCGACCAGCGCACGAATGCCTGGCGCGACTGCAAGCCATTATGCCGCCCACGAAATCGTATATGGGCCAAGTCAGCCTCCCGCAGCGCTGCGCGCCTCGCACGTCCATGAACGATCAGCCTGCCGCAGAGCAGGCCCGTCCAGGCCCCCACGGAACTGGCTTTGCCAGGCCGTCGGGGGCGCCCCCCAGTGGGGCTGAGGCCCGCGGCTCCAAGCCTGCCTGCGCAGGCTTGGACGGGCCGAAGGGGCGCCTGCCTCTGGCCGCGCCACGACTCGGACGGTCTACACGCAGTGAGACCGTACAGACGGGGGGCGTCCATCTAGCGCTCGCCTTTGCGATAGGGCTTCATCAGGGCCTGCGGATAACTTGCCTTGCGTGCCACCAGCACCAGAGCCACGATGGACAACACGTAGGGAAGCATCAGGTACATCTGGTAGGGCAGGGTAGATCCGCCTGACTGTTGAAGGCGCAATTGCAAGGCGTCGAAAAATGCGAACAACAGGGCCCCGAGCAAGGCCTTTCCCGGCCGCCAGGAGGCGAATACCACCAGCGCGACGCAGATCCAGCCCCGGCCGTTGACCATGTTGAAGAAAAATGCGTTGAATGCCGACAGCGTCAAAAAGGCGCCGGCAATGCCCATCAAGGCCGAACCGGCCACGATGGCGCCGGTGCGCACGGCTGCGACCGAGACACCCTGACCTTCGGCTGCCGCCGGGTTTTCCCCCACCATGCGGATGGCCAGTCCGACCGGCGTGCGGTACAGCACGTAGGCCAGCATCGGCACCAGCAGCAGGGCCAGCAGCGTCAACGGCGTCTGCTGCGCCAGTATGGGAATACCCAGCCAGTCCATCTCGGCGAAAGGTGTCACCGTTGGCGGAGTCGAGACCTTGGGAAAGCTCACCCGGTAGCCGTAATAACTCAACGCCGTGGCCAGCAGCGTGATGCCCAGGCCCGAGACATGCTGCGACAAGGCCAGGCCAACCGTGAGAAAGGCATGCAACAAGCCGAATCCTGCGCCGGTGGCTGCGGCAACTGCGACACCGGCCCACAGCGGCGCGCCGCTGTAGACCGCCAGCCAGCCGGTAAAGGCGCCCGCCACCATGATGCCTTCGATACCCAGATTGAGCACGCCGGCGCGTTCGCACAGCAACACGCCCAGGGTGCCCAGGATCAGCGGCGTGGCGATGCGCAGCACGGCGTCCCAGAAGCCTGGTTGCGCCAGCATGTCGAACCATTCGATCATGGCGAAGCGTCCCCGATTGGCTGCGACACGGGCATCTGGTTCATTTCCAGCGTACCCGGTATTGCGTCAGCAAGCTGGCCACCAACACCGCAATCAGCGAGGCGGCCACGATGACGTCGGCGATGAAGGTGGGAACGCCGACGGCCCGGCTCATGCTGTCCGCTCCTACCAGCATGCCGGCCACGAACACGCTGGCAGCCACCACACCCAGCGGATGCAATGCGGCCAGCATGGCAATCACGATACCGGTGTAGCCATAACCGGGTGACATGTCCAGCGTGACATAACTGGTGCGGCCAGCAACCTCGATGGCGCCCGCGAGTCCGGCCAGCGCGCCAGACAACATCGCGACCAGCACCACGGTACGCGTCACTGGCACTCCGGCAAACGCAGCGGCACGGGCGTTCGCACCCACGGCGCGGATGTCGAAGCCGAACACGGTGTACTTCAGCATGGCCCATACCAGAAGCGCCAGCACGCAAGCGCCGATCAGGCCGCTATGGACCCTTGTCTGGTCGATCAGTTTGGTCAGTTCCAGGTCGCCCAGCAAGGCCACGCTCTGGGGCCAGCCCATGGCCACCGGGTCCTTCATGGGTCCGTCGAGCATCAAGGATACGAACAAGAGGACGATGAAGTTCAGCAGCAAGGTGGTGACCACTTCGTCTACGCCCAAACGCGCCTTGAGCAGGGCCGGCCCAAGCAGCAGCAGCGCTCCAGCCAAGGCGCTGGCCGTCAGCATCAGCACAAACAGGACCATGGGTGGCAGGTCGAAGCCGGTGCCGCCATGCATGCCGCCAACCGCCACCGCTGCCAGCGCACCGACGTACAGCTGGCCCTCGGCGCCAATATTGAACAGCCGCGCCTTGAACGCCACCGTCACTGCCAGGCCGGTGAGAATCAATGGAATGGCACGTGTCAAGGTTTCGCTCAGCGCAAAGACCGAGCCGAAGCCGCCCTTGAGCAGCAATCCGTAGGTCTGCGTGACAGCGGCTCCGGCCCACCACACCAGCACCGAGCTCACCAGCAAGGTGAACACCACGGCGCCTATCGGGGCCCACACGAGCGCCGCGGCAGATGTGGCCGCGCGTTTCTCCAGTCGCATCGTCATGCGGACACCTTGCCGTGTGCTCCTGCCATGGCCAGCCCAATGGCCTCGCGGCTCCACTCGCCGGCAGGCAGTGCTGCGCTCAGGTGTCCGGCATGCATGACGGCGATGCGGTCGCCCATGGCCATCACTTCGTCCAGGTCATCCGAGATCAGCAGCACCGCGGCACCGGCGTCACGTGCTGCGATCAGCTGGTCCTGCACATAGGCAACGGCGCCGATGTCCAGACCCCAGCTGGGCTGATGGGCAATGATCAGGCGGGGCGGGATCGGGTTCGTGTCATCGCTGTCCGGATGCAGCAAGGCGCGGCCCAGTATGAGTTTTTGCATGTTGCCGCCGGACAAGGCACGCGTCGCAATCTCGGCACCCCCCCCACGCACGTCGAACGTGGTGATGACACGCTGCGCATGTTCGTGCGCCTTGCGTCGTCGGACCCAGGGGCCATGGGAGAAAACACTGCTGCGCAAGCGTTCGGACACGGCGTTTTCCCAGACCGGCAGATCGCCCACCACGCCCACTGCATGGCGGTCTTCGGGAATGCGTGCCACACCCATGGCCACCAGCCGCGCCGGCCGATCGGGCATTGGCTCGCCGAGCAATCGCAAGACGCCGCTGCTGGCGGCACGGGTGCCGCACAACAATTCGGCCAGCGTGGTCTGGCCATTGCCCGAGACGCCGGCAATCGCCACGATCTCGCCGCCGCGCAATTCCAGCGATGCCTGTTCCAGTCGTTCACGGCCGTGGCCCGCACTGACCGCGTTCAACGTGCAGACCGCCTCACCGACGTTGCGGGCCGGTCGGGCCCGTGGCGGATCGACTGCATGGCCCACCATCCACTGGGCCAACTGCTCTTGGGTCGTCGATGCCGCCGGCGCTTCGGCCACCAGTTTGCCGCTGCGCAAGACCGCAACCCGGTCGGACACACGCAGAACCTCGGCCAGTTTGTGGCTGATGAAGATGATGGACAAGCCCTGCGCCACCATCTGCGCCAGCACGTCAAACAAGGCTTCACTTTCGCCGGGTGTCAATACCGCCGTGGGTTCGTCCAGGATCAGGATGCGGGCGCCGCGGTACAGCGCCTTGAGGATCTCGACCCTTTGGCGCTCACCGACGGACAGGTTGCCGACCAGGGCGTTTGCGTCCACCTCCAGGCCGAATCGTTGTGCCACGTCGCGCAACCTTTGCTGCGCTGCGCGGCGGTTCGAGAAAACCTGCCACCGCGACTCGGACCCCATCATGATGTTGTCGAGCACCGTCAGGTTGTCGGCCAGCGTGAAATGCTGGTGCACCATGCCGATGCCCGCAGCCAGCGCGGCCCTGGGGTCTCCCGGTGCCAATGGCTTGCCAAAAACCGTGATCCGGCCTGCGTCGGCCACATAGTGACCGAACAGGATCGAGACCAGTGTGGACTTGCCCGCGCCGTTTTCACCCAGCAACGCAAGCACCTCGCCGCGGTGGAGCTGCAGCGAAATGCCGTCATTGGCCACCAGCGGACCGAAACGCTTGGTGATCTGGGCGAGTTGGAGTACGGGTTCGGACATTGGACAAAAAAAGAGACACCCGTTTCAGGGTGCCTCGATCAAGTTGCTGGTTTACTTGGTGCTCGACTTGGGTTGTCCGTCGTCGACCTTGACAGTGAATTTGCCGTCCAGGATGGCTTTTTCCTTGGCCCGGACCTTGGCCACAAGGTCAGCCGGAATCTTCTTCTCGAAGCTGCCCAGCGGCGCCAGCTCGGAGCCCTTGTACTTCATCATCGAATACATGCCGTAATCCTCGGCCTTGAACTTGCCTTCACGCGCCAGCTTGATGGCGCGATCGGCAGTGGGTTCGAAGTGCCACAGTGCCGAGGCCACCACGGTGTCCGGGTACTGGGCCTGGGTGTCGATCACGTTGCCGATCGCCAGCTTGCCTTTTTCCTTGGCCGCGTCGCTGACGCCGAACCGCTCGGCATACATGATGTCGGCGCCTTTTTCGATCATCGCGAACGCGGCTTCCTTGGCCTTGGGTGGATCGAACCAGCTGTTGATGAAGCTCACGCTGAACTCAACCTTGGGGTTGACTTCCTTCGCACCCATCATGAAGGCATTCATCAGGCGATTGACTTCGGGAATCGGGAAGCCGCCGACCATGCCGATCTTGTTGCTTTTGGTCACGCCACCGGCGATCATCCCGGTCAGATACGCGGGTTCCTGGATGTAGTTGTCGAACACGCTGAAGTTCGGCGCTTGCGGCTTGCCCGAGGAGCCGAGCAAAAAGTACGTCTTCGGAAAATCTTTCGCGACCTTGCGCGCCGCCGCCTCGACCGCGAATGCTTCGCCGACGATCAGCTGGTTGCCGGCATTCGCGTATTCACGCATCACACGCTCGTAGTCGGCGTTCGAGACGTTTTCACTCGCTTTGTATTCGATCTCGCCGCGCGCTTCCGCAGTCTTGAACGCCTTGTGCAGGCGGCCGACCCACTGCTGCTCGATCGGGA
>JBKJRR010000061.1:0-15007 GCA_046594635.1 Burkholderiaceae bacterium | reverse complement strand
GAATTGCTGCACCACATCCAGGCCCGGTCGCATCCACAGGTGGAAGGTGTTGCCCAGGATGATCTGCGCATCCATGTCGCGCAGGCTTTGCGGCGTGACGCCCTTGACCGTGCCGTAAGTGCCCACCGGCATGAAGATCGGTGTCTCGACGATGCCGTGGTTCAGTGTCAGGCGACCGCGCCGGGCGTGGCTACCGGTGTATTGAGCCTGGGCGTCGTCTTTCTGCAGGAGGTCGAATTGCAGCATGGGTTCTTGTTCTGTTGGTGCGATGCGCGAATGGTCAGTGACCGCCAGCCGCGGCGGCGGCGGGGTCTGCCAGCGTCGCGTGCGGGTTGCGCAGCAGCATGGCATCGCCATAGCTGAAGAAGCGGTAGCCCTGCGCGATCGCGTGCTGGTACAGGGCGCGGATGTGCTCGTAACCGGCGAAGGCGCTCACCAGCATCATCAGGCTTGATTTGGGCAGGTGGAAGTTGGTGATCAACAGGTCAATCACCCGAAAGTCGAAGCCTGGCGTGATGAAGATGTCGGTGTCGCCCAGGGTCTGACCGCTGCGCGCCCAGCTCTCCAGGGTGCGCACAGTGGTTGTGCCCACCGCAACCACGCGGCCGCCACGCGCCTTGCATTGCGCGATGGCCTGCAGCGTCGCGTCGGGAATCTGGTACCACTCGCTGTGCATGTGGTGCTCTGCGAGCACTTCGGACTTGACCGGCTGGAAGGTGCCGGCGCCGACATGCAGCGTCACGAAGGCGTGGCCGATACCCCGCGCTTGCAGCGCGGCAATCAGGGCATCGTCGAAATGCAGCGCCGCCGTGGGCGCCGCCACTGCGCCCGCATGGCGTGCGAACACGGTCTGGTAGCGTGCGATGTCCTGCTCGGAATCGCCGTGTTCAATATAAGGTGGCAGCGGCACGTGGCCATGGCTTTCCATCAGCGTGTAGGGGTCGTCGCCGGCGTCGTTCGACATCACGAAGCGGAACATGCCGCCGTCGGCATCGGGCCAGCGTCCAAGCAGCGTGGCGCGCAAGTTGTCATGGCTGCCGGGCGCGGCCACCAGCGCCAGCGTCGTGCCAACCTCGGGCTTCTTGCTCACCCGCATGTGCGCTGCAACCTGGTTGCCACCGAGTACCCGCTCGATCAGCAGTTCGACCTTGCCGCCGGTCGGCTTTTCGCCAAACAGCCGGGCCTTGACGACCTTGGTGTCGTTGAACACCAGCAGGTCGCCCGCGCGCAGCAACTCGGGCAGTATGTGAAAGATACGGTCGACCGGCGTTTCGCCTTGCGCGTCGAGCAGGCGTGAGCCGCTGCGTTGTTCGGCGGGATGCTGGGCGATCAGTTCCGCCGGCAGCGCGAAGTCGAAATCGGAAAGGGTGTGCATGCGCGGCGCGTCTTTGGAGCCAGTGGACATGTGCTTGAGGGCCGGACAGGCCCGTACCAAGAAAAGTGGGAGTCAAGAAAGGGCAGAATTGTCACATGCCCGCCGCGCCTGCCGCCAAATCCGCGAAATCACCGATGCAAAAGGCGATGGACAAGCTGGGACTGCGGCGCGACATCGATCTGGCCCTGCACTTGCCGCTACGTTATGAAGACGAAACCCGGCTGATCCGGTTGCAGGATGCGCGCGAGGGCCAGATCGTACAGATCGAGGCCACGGTCATCGCCAACGAAGTCAGCCTGCGGCCGCGGCGACAGTTGCTGGTAACGGTGCAGGATGGACCGGAAACCTGCACGCTGCGTTTTTTTCATTTTTATGCCTCGCAGCACAAGCAGCTGGAAGTCGGCGCGCGGGTGCGGGTACGCGGCGAGGTACGCGGTGGTTTTCTGGGCTGGACCATGGTGCATCCGGTGGTACACGCCAGTGGTGGCGCGTTGCCGTCGGCCTTGACACCTGTTTATCCGACTGGCGCTGGTCTGCCCCAGGCCTATCTGCGCAAAGCGGTGACCGGCGCCTTGTCGCGGGCCGCCCTGTCCGACACGATACCGGCCGACCTGCTGGGCGGGTCGGGCCTGGATGCAGGCTGGAATCTGCGCCAGTCATTGGTGTTCCTGCACCATCCGCCGCCCGACGTGGCGCTGTCGACGCTGGAGGACCATAGCCATCCGGCATGGCAGCGTCTGAAGACGGAGGAGTTGCTGGCGCAGCAGCTCTCGCAGCTGCACTCCAAGCGCACGCGTGAGGCCCTGCGGTCCCCGACGCTGCGTGCACGTGCCGGCGGCCTTCGCGACCGCCTGCTGGCCGCGTTACCCTTTGTTTTGACCGACGCACAACAGAGGGTCGGCAGCGAGATCGCGCTGGACCTGGCGCGGGAAGTGCCGATGCACCGCCTGTTACAGGGCGATGTGGGCTCGGGCAAGACGGTGGTGGCCGCCCTGGCCGCGGCCATCTGCATAGACAGCGGTTACCAGTGCGCCCTGATGGCGCCCACCGAGATCCTGGCAGAACAACATTTCCGCAAGTTGCTGGGCTGGCTTGAGCCGCTGGGTGTCACCACCGCCTGGTTGACCGGTAGCCAGAAGATCCGGGAACGCCGTGCCATGCTTGAACTGATTGCGTCGGGTGAGGCGGCGCTGGTGATCGGCACCCATGCGGTGATCCAGGACAAGGTGGTGTTCCGCAACCTGGCTTTGGCCATCATTGATGAGCAGCATCGCTTTGGCGTGGCGCAGCGGCTGGCGCTGCGCAGCAAGATGACGTCGGTGGCCCAGCCGTCGGCTGATATGGATGCGGACAGGCCGTTAGCTCAGATCGAGTCGGCCCCGCAACGTGAGCCCCACCTGCTGATGATGAGCGCCACGCCGATCCCGCGCACGCTGGCCATGAGTTATTACGCCGACCTTGATGTCTCCACCATCGATGACCTGCCGCCCGGGCGCACGCCGATCGTCACCAAACTGGTCAACGAGGCCCGGCGCGACGAGGTGATCGCCCGCATTCGTGACCAGCTGGCCCAGGGGCGCCAGGTGTACTGGGTCTGCCCCTTGATCGAAGAAAGCGAGGCGCTGGATCTGGCCAATGCCACCGAGACCTATGCCGAGCTCAGCGCGGCACTGGCGACGGGGCAGAAGGCCGCTGATCGGCCGGTCGTGGTCGGTCTGCTGCATTCGCGCATGGCGGTGGCTGACAAGAAGGCGGTGATGTCGCAGTTTGTCGGCGGCGCGATGGGCGTGTTGGTGAGCACCACCGTGATCGAGGTCGGTGTCGATGTGCCCAATGCTTCTTTGATGGTGGTCGAACATGCCGAGCGTTTTGGCCTGTCGCAGCTGCACCAGCTGCGCGGGCGGGTCGGTCGGGGTGCGGCGGCCTCGGCCTGCGTGTTGATGTATTCCACTGGTGACGCGCCGCGGTTGGGCGAGACGGCGCGGGCCCGGCTCAAGGCCATGGCCGAGACGGCCGACGGCTTCGAGATCGCCCGACGCGACCTGGAGATCCGGGGCCCCGGCGAATTTCTGGGTGCGCGCCAGTCCGGCGCCGCCTTGCTGCGCTTTGCCGATCTGGCAGTCGACTCTGACCTGCTGGCGTGGGCCCGAGACGCAGCGCCCCGTTTGCTCGACCGCGACCCGGAGCTGGCGCAGCAACATGTCGCGCGCTGGCTCGGCGGCAAGGCGGAGTTCCTGAAGGCATGAGCACAAACAGCGCGCCATAGGACAATAGCTGCATGACCCTGACCGAACTCAAATACATCGTCGCGGTGGCGCGTGAGCGGCATTTCGGCAAAGCGGCCGAAGCCTGCCATGTGTCGCAGCCGACCCTCTCGGTGGCTGTCAAGAAGCTTGAGGAAGAGCTCGACCTGAAGCTGTTCGAACGCAGCGCCAATGAGGTGACGGTGACGCCTTTGGGCGAAGATGTGGTGCGCCAGGCGCAGTCGGTGCTGGAGCAGGCCGCCGGCATCCGGGAAATCGCCAAGCGGGGCAAGGACCCGCTGGCCGGCGCGTTGCGCCTTGGCGTGATCTACACCATCGCACCGTATCTGTTGCCCGACCTGGTGCGCCATGTGATCGACATGACACCGCAGATGCCGTTGATGTTGCAGGAAAACTTCACTGTCAAGCTGCTCGAGATGTTGCGCACCGGTGAGCTCGACTGCGCCATCCTGGCCGAGCCGTTTCCCGATACCGGGCTGGCGATCGCTCCCTTGTACGACGAACCGTTTGTGGCGGCGGTGCCGCGCGGCCATGCGCTGGCCAAGGGCAAGTCGGTCAGCGCCGAACAATTGAAGTCAGAAACCATGTTGCTGCTGGGCACCGGCCATTGTTTCCGCGACCACGTGCTGGAGGTCTGCCCCGAATTTGCGCGCTTTTCTGGCACGGCCGAAGGCATCCAGCGCAGCTTCGAAGGCTCTTCGCTGGAGACCATCAAGCACATGGTTGCGGCCGGTATGGGCGTGACGCTGGTGCCGCGGCTGGGTGTGCCGTCGCAGGCCATGGGGGGACGTCCGGCACGGCGCAAGGATGAAGACCAGTTCATCCAGTACCTGCCGGTTGTCGATGGCGGCAAGGGCAATGCCCCGACACGGCGCGTGGTGCTGGCCTGGCGGCGCAGTTTCACGCGTTACGAGGCGATTGCGGCCTTGCGCAATGCGGTTTACGCCTGCGAGTTGCCTGGTGTCAAACGACTGTCGTAAACACGCCAGTGGTCTGGCGGGAGCTGCAGGCGCCGTTCGCGCATGGGCTCCGACATGAGTGCCAACTCCATGCGCGGCCGTCTGCGGCTGTACCTGCAGTTGATACGCTGGGACCGTCCAGCCGGCTGGCTGCTGCTGCTCTGGCCCACGCTCAGTGCCCTGTGGCTGGCCGCCGCTGGATTCCCGGGCTGGCATCTGATGACGGTCTTCACGTTGGGCACGATTCTGATGCGCAGTGCCGGTTGTTGCATCAACGATGTGGCCGACCGAGAATTCGACAAGCACGTCAAACGCACGGCCCAGCGTCCGGTCACCAGCGGTGCGGTGTCGGTGCGCGAAGCTCTGGTGGTGGGAGCGGTGCTGGCGCTGGCGGCATTCGCACTGGTGTTGACCACCAACCGTTTGACCGTGGCGCTCTCCTTTGCCGCTTTGCTTGTCACGCTGGTGTATCCCTATTCCAAGCGATTCTTCTCGATGCCCCAGGCGGTACTCGGCGTGGCTTTCAGCTTCGGGATTCCGATGGCTTTTGCCGCAGTACGCGGTTCGGACATGGTCGGATGGGACGCCCTTCAAGTTGCGGTGCCGGCGCTGGCCTGGTTGCTGTTGCTTGGCAACCTGTTCTGGGTACTGGCCTACGACACGGAATACGCGATGGTCGACCGTGACGACGATCTGCGCATCGGCATCCAGACGTCGGCCATCACGCTGGGACGTTTCGACGTCGCCGCCGTGATGGCTTTTTATGCCATCCACCTGGTCATGTGGACGGTCCTGGCCTGGCCCTTGGCCGGCTCTGGCTGGATGGTCGCGGGCATGGCCGCTGCTGCGGCGCAGGCTGTATGGCATGGGTGCTTGATTCGGGATCGTCAGCGTGATCCCTGCTTCAAGGCGTTCCGGCTCAATCACTGGGTCGGCTTCGCCGTTTTTGCCGGCATTGCCGTGTCTTACGCGCGGCTCTGAGCGGCGCGCCCGGCTTCAGGCGCCGCCAAACTCCTGACCCAGTTCCTGCGCTCTTGTGTGGGCCGCGTGCAAAGCGCGCTCGAACAAGGCCTTCATGTTCGTTGCCTCCATCGACGTGATTGCGGCATGTGTGGTGCCGCCTTTGGATGTCACCCGCTGGCGCAGGATCTCCGGCGGCTCGTTGGACGAGCGGGCCAGTTCGCCGGCGCCGATGAAGGTCGCTACGCTCAGTTTGTAGGCCTGCTCCCGGCTCAGGCCCATGCTGGCGCCGGCCTCGGTCATGGCTTCCATGAAGAAGAACATATAGGCGGGACCCGAGCCGGACAAGGCTGTCACGGCATCGAGTTGCTCCTCTTTGTCGACCCACATGAATTCGCCAGTGGTCTTGATGATCTGCGCGACCTCGTGCATATCGTCGTCGGTGATGCCAGGGCGGGCGTACAAGGCGGTGATGCCCTTGCCGATCAGCGCCGGTGTGTTGGGCATGGCGCGCACGACACGCGCGTTGGACAGCCACCTGGCAATGCTGCCGCTGGGAATGCCGGCGGCCACACTCAGGTGCAGGGCCTTGGCCGTGAAAAAATGCGCTTGCCGCGCCGCGTCCTTGAACGTTTGCGGCTTGACCGCCCAGACCACGATGTTGGCCTGCGACAGATAATCGCCGGCGGTCTCGTGGGCCTGCAGGCCAAATTGGGTTTTGAGCTTGTCGCGTGCCTCCTGCAAGGGCTCGACGACCATGATCTGGCCCTTGGGGAAGCCTTGCGCCACCATGCCGTTGATGATGGCGCTGGCCATGTTGCCCCCGCCGATGAATGCAATTGAATAGGGCATGCTCTTTCCTGTTGACTGGGCGCCGCACGCCCGAAGATAAGAGACCCAGTCTAATCAATCTGCTCCCGCTCGGGCCGGTCGGCGGACTATCTCGCGACGGTCTGTTTCACCGCCTGCTCCCAGCGCTGCATTAGCGCACGCACTTGCGACGGCGCCAGTTGGGGCTCGAATCGCGTCCCTACTTGCCACAGTGCGGAGAGTTCCTCGGTGCTCTGGTAGACGCCGCTCGAGAGCCCGGCCAGATACGCCGCACCAAGCGCCGTCGTTTCGGTGACCGCCGGACGGAGCACGGGGATGCCAAGCAGATTGGCCTGGAACTGCATCAGCATGTCGTTGACACACGCACCGCCATCGACCCGCAACTCGGTGACCGCGCCGGCGCCAGCGTCGCTCGCGTCGCGCCCCATCGCCTGCAGCAAGGCAGCGCTTTGAAACGCGATGCTTTCCAGCGCGGCGCGGGCAATGTGGGCGATTGTGCTGCCGCGGGTCAGGCCCGTGATGGTGCCGCGTGCGTCGGGATTCCAGTAGGGCGCGCCCAGGCCCGTGAAGGCCGGGACCATCATGACGCCGCCGGCGTCAGGAACACTTTCTGCCAAGGCCTGTATCTCGCTGCTGGACTGTATCGCGCGCAGGCCGTCGCGCAACCATTGCACCACTGCTCCGCCAACGAAGACGCCGCCCTCGATCGCAAACTCGGTCTTTGCACTGGTTTGCGCTGCGCTGGTCGTGAGCAGTCCATGGGTCGAGGTCTGGAATTGCTGGCCAGCGTGCATCAGCATGAAGCAGCCAGTGCCATAGGTATTCTTGACCATGCCGGCCTTGAAGCAGGCCTGGCCAAACAGCGCGCTTTGCTGGTCGCCGGCGACGCCGCCAATCGGGATCGCATGCCCGAGCAGGTCCGGATCGATTTCGCCAAACAGGGCGCTCGAAGGCCGGACCTCGGGCATCATCGCTGCCGGAACGTCCATCGCTTGCAGCAACTCGGGGTCCCAGGCGTTGTTGCGCACATTGAACAGCATCGTGCGCGACGCGTTGCTGACATCGGTCGCGTGCACGCGACCACCGGTCAGGCGCCATATCAGCCAGCTGTCAATGGTGCCAAATGCCAACTCGCCATTGGCGGCACGCTGTCGTGCGCCAGGCACCTGATCCAGGATCCACTGGAGCTTGGTGCCAGAAAAATAGGCATCGATCAGCAGGCCGGTCTTTTGCTGGATCGTTTTGGCCATGCCGCGTTTGCGCAGTGCCACACAGGTCGGTTCGGCGCGCCGATCCTGCCACACGATTGCGTTGTGGATCGGTGTGCCGCTGGCCCGCTCCCAGACCAGCGTGGTTTCGCGCTGATTGGTGATGCCGATGGCGTGCACGTCCCGCGCCTTGATGCCGGCCTTGACCAATGCCTCGCGCGCCGTTGCAAGTTGCGAGCGCCAGATTTCCTGCGGATCATGTTCGACCCATCCAGGTTGCGGATAGATCTGGGTCAGTTCCTTTTGCGCCACCGCCAACGGCTGCCCGCGCGCGTCAAACACAATGCTGCGCGAGCTTGAGGTGCCCTGATCCAGTGCGAGTAAGTAGCTCATGGTAGTCGGTGCTGTGTGAGGGATGGGGTACGGCCCGGCGCAGCGCTCATGGCTGGCAGATGTCGCAGCGCACGTCGGCTTCGGCCAGCAGTGCGGCGAACGGCTCTGGCGGCGGCCGGTCGGTGAACAAGCGATCGATTTGGCTCAAGTTGGCGACCTCGACCATCGCCTGGCGCTGAAATTTGCTGTGGTCAGCTGCCAGCCAGACCTCGCGGGCATGCGAGATGATGGTTTGCGAAACCTTGACTTCACGAAAGTCGAAATCGCGCAGCGAGCCATCGGTCTCGATGCCCGAGATGCCGATGATCGCAATGTCGACCTTGAACTGCCGGATGAAGTCGGCCGCCGCCTCGCCGACGATGCCGCCGTCCCGGCTGCGCACGATGCCGCCGACCACGATCACTTCGCTTGCGGTGTTGGCGCTCAGGATGCTGGCCACGTTCAGGTTGTTGGTGATCACGCGTAGCCCGGTGTGTTTCATCAGCGCTCTGGCGATGGCCTCGGTGGTGGTGCCGATGTTCAGGATCAGCGAGCAATCATCCGGCACTGCTTGCGCCAGCGCGCGTGCAATGCGGGTTTTTTCCTCCGCATGCAGCGACTCGCGCTGCTTGTGAGCCAGATTGTCGACCGTTGATTCCGCTGCCCGCACGCCGCCGTGAAAGCGCAGCAACAGGCCATCGGCGGCCAGTTTCTGCACGTCCCGACGTACCGTCTGCAAGGTTACGTCCAGCTCTGCGGCGAGTTGCTCCACTGTGACGGAGGTCATCGACCGGACGATGGCGAGCAGCTTGAGTTGACGGGGATTGCTGTGCATGCGAGGAACGCGATTCGAAAGATGGAAAGATTTTTAACTCTAATTCGAAAGAAAAAGAACAATCACAGGGTTTTCACTGATAAAAAAAGAAGCATAACGAACAAAAATAGGCAAATTAGAAAACGTTTCTGGGACTTCGGACTTTATCGTTAAGGATCGCGTGATGCAGTTGACATTGGAAGCCATCGTCAAGAAGGTGGGGCCGCAAACCTGGCTGCACGCGATGGGTTTGGCGCCCCGCAGCGGGGCCGTCACCGTTTTGCTGGGTGCAACGCAGGCGGGCAAGACCAGCCTGATGCGGATCATGGCCGGTCTGGACGTGCCGACCAGTGGCCGCGTGCTGGTCGATGGTCAGAGTGTGGTGGGCGTGCCGGTGCGCGAGCGCAATGTCGCAATGGTGTACCAGCAATTCATCAACTACCCATCGCTGCGTGTGCGCGAGAACATTGCCTCTCCATTGAAACTGCGTGGCGAACGCGATATCGAGCAGCGGGTGCGGGCGTTGGCGGAGAAACTGCACATTGACATGTTCCTCGACCGGTACCCGGCCGAACTGTCGGGTGGGCAGCAGCAGCGCGTCGCACTGGCGCGCGCGTTGGCCAAGGACGCGCCTTTGATGCTGCTCGATGAACCACTGGTAAACCTCGACTACAAACTGCGCGAGGAACTTCGCGATGAATTGACGGCCCTGTTTGCGGCCGGCGACTCCACCGTCATCTACGCCACCACCGAACCGGGTGAAGCGCTTTTGCTCGGTGGATATACCGCAGTCATGGATGCAGGAGAACTTCTGCAATATGGGCCGACCGCCGAAGTCTTCCACAACCCGCAGTCACTGCGGGTCGCGCGCGCCTTCAGTGATCCGCCAATGAACCTGATGGCAGCCAGCGTGCGCGCGACGGGCGCCAGCGCGGGCGCGGTCGGTGTGCAACTCGATGGGGGCCCGCTGCTCAGTCTGCCGCTACCCCCGACCACAACCGGCCAGGTTACGGTCGGCATGCGTGCCAGTGCCATGCGTGTGTCCGCTCGGGATGGCGATGTCGAATTGGCCGGGCAGGTTGAACTGGCCGAAATTTCGGGTTCAGACACCTTTGTGCACTTCGAGACGCCAGTGGGTGAACTGGTGGCCCAGCTCACGGGCGTGCACTATTTTGACCTGGGCGCCCGGTTGCCGCTGTTCTTCAGTCCGGACAGCGTATTTGTGTTTGACGCCCAGGGAATGCTTGTGCATTCCCTGAGCCTGGCAGGGAGACATTGACATGGCGCGCATCGAACTGGACATCGCCCACTCGTACAAGCCCGATCCGAAACAAGATACCGATTACGCGCTGTTGCCCCTGAAGATGGCATTCGAGGACGGGGGTGCCTATGCCCTGCTCGGTCCATCGGGTTGTGGCAAGACGACGCTGCTCAACATCATGTCTGGCCTGGTGGCGCCGTCCCAGGGTAGTGTGCGATTCGACGGGCAGGACGTTACCCGGGCTACGCCGCAAGCGCGCAATATCGCGCAGGTATTCCAGTTTCCGGTGATCTACGACACCATGACGGTGGCCGAGAATCTGGCGTTCCCGCTGCGCAACCGAAAGTGGCCAAAAGAGCAGGTTCAAAAACGTGTCGGCGAGATCGCCGAGATGCTCGAGATGAGTGGGCAGTTGAACCAGCGCGCAGCCGGCCTGGCGGCGGATGCCAAGCAGAAGATCTCGCTGGGGCGTGGGTTGGTCCGCCCCGACGTGTCGGCGGTGCTTTTCGACGAGCCACTGACCGTGATCGATCCCCACCTCAAGTGGCAGCTGCGTCGCAAGCTCAAGCAGATCCACCACGAACTCAAGTTGACGCTGATTTACGTCACGCATGACCAGGTGGAGGCGTTGACCTTTGCCGATCAGGTGGTGGTGATGGCGCGCGGGCGTGCGGTGCAAGTCGGCTCGCCGGCCGATCTGTACGAACGTCCGAGTCACACGTTCGTAGGACACTTCATCGGATCGCCTGGTATGAATTTCCTGCAGGCCAATGTGGTCGCCAATGAAATCCACCTGGGCGAATTCAGGCTCAGGCTGGCTGACGGACGCCATTTGCCGGGTGGCGAAATCAAGCTCGGTGTGCGTCCGGAATACGTCGAACTGGCCGACGCCGGATCGCCAGGGGCCTTGCCCATGAAGGTGTCGCAAATCCAGGATGTCGGAACGCACACGATGCTCAGCGCGACGTTCGCCGGGCAGTTGGTCAAGGGTCGACTTTCAGCATCCCTTGTGCAGCCGGAGCCGGGTCGCGAAGTCTGGCTGCGGATCCTGGGTGAACACACCTGCTTTTACAAGAATGAGGAGATCGTGGCATGAGTACCACCACCAAGCCGGTCAACCAGAAGGCCTGGTTCATGGTTTTGCCGGTTCTGATCTGCGTTGCCTTTTCGGCCATCCTGCCCTTGATGGTGGTGGTCAATTACTCGGTGCAGGACATCATCTCGCTTGATCGACGGGTATTCGTCGGTACCGAGTGGTTTGCCGCCATCATGCGCGACGAGGATCTGCATGGCGCGTTGCTGCGCCAGGTGGTCTACTCGTTCTCGGTTCTGGCGGTGGAACTTCCTTTGGGCATCCTGCTGGCGTTGTCAATGCCAGCCCATGGCTGGAAGTCGTCAGTGGTGCTGGTTATCGTGTCGTTGTCGCTGCTGATTCCCTGGAATGTGGTCGGAACCATCTGGCAGATCTTCGGGCGCACGGACATCGGGCTGATGGGCGCAGCACTGCAGGGGATGGGCATCGACTACAGCTATACCGGGAACGCCACCCACGCCTGGCTAACGGTCCTGCTGATGGACGTATGGCATTGGACGCCGCTGGTGGCCCTGCTCGGTTATGCCGGTTTGCGGTCAATTCCCGACGCCTACTATCAGGCCGCCAGCATCGACGGTGCCAGCAAGCTCGATGTGTTCTGGTACGTGCAGTTGCCCAAGATGCGTGGCGTCCTGATGATCGCGGTGCTGCTGCGCTTCATGGACAGCTTCATGATTTACACCGAGCCCTTCGTCCTGACGGGGGGAGGCCCAGGGAATTCGACCACCTTCCTGTCCCAGTTTCTGACGCAAAAGGCGGTCGGACAATTCGACCTTGGCCCGGCTGCAGCTTTCTCGCTGATCTACTTCCTGATCATCTTGCTGATGTGTTTTGTTCTGTACAACTGGATGCAACGCGTGGGCACCCAGGCCAAGGAGGGTGGTCATGCATAAGCCGCGTTTCCAAAAGCGGACGCTGTTCCTGCTGCTGTACCTCGTGTTCGCCTTGTTGCCGATCTACTGGATGGTCAACATGTCGTTCAAGACGAACAACGAGATCGTGGCCGGTTTCTCGCTGTTCCCGGACCAATTCACCTGGAGCAACTACCGCACCATCCTGACGGATCCAGCCTGGTACTCGGGATACATCAACAGCATGATCTATGTCGCGATCAATACGGTGATTTCTCTGACGGTAGCCCTGCCGGCAGCGTACGCGTTCTCGCGGTACAGCTTCCTGGGCGACAAACATGTGTTCTTCTGGTTGCTCACCAATCGCATGACACCGCCAGCCGTGTTCCTGCTGCCGTTTTTCCAGCTCTATAGCTCGGTCGGACTGATGGACACCCATATCGCAGTCGCGCTGGCCCATCTGCTGTTCAATGTGCCGCTGGCGGTTTGGATTCTTGAAGGCTTCATGAGCGGCATACCGCGTGAAATTGACGAGACCGCCTACATCGACGGCTACTCTTTCCCGCGCTTCTTTGTCCGGATTTTCCTGCCACTCATCAAGGCCGGCGTCGGTGTCGCGGCGTTCTTCTGTTTCATGTTCAGCTGGGTGGAGCTGCTGCTGGCGCGCACGCTGACCAGCGTCAACGCCAAACCCATCGTCGCAACGATGACACGCACGGTATCGGCGTCGGGCATGGACTGGGCGACGCTTGCCGCCGCCGGGGTGCTGACCATCGTGCCAGGCGCCATCGTGATCTGGTTTGTTCGCAACTACATCGCCAAAGGGTTTGCGATGGGTCGCGTCTGACCGTTCAGAAAAAGGAAACATCATGTTTGAGTGGATGGCGTGGACGACACCGGTGGCGGTATTTTTCACCTGCATTGTTTTGATGCTGGTGGGTATGACGCTGTGGGAGCTCAAGTCCCCAACCACGCTCAGGCGGGGGTTTCTTCCGATTGAAACCACACGCGGCGACCGGCTATTCATTGGCTTGCTGGCTGCGGCATATACCAACCTTGTTTTTGTGGGCGTCAGCGGCAAGCTGGCCGCCTGGTTCAGTCTTGAAGTGGATCCTTCGATCTGGATCAGCTTTATCTTTTCGATGGCGCTGCTGGCTTGGGTCATGCGCAAGGGTTAGCTTGAAAGAGAGGATGCCGGCTCATTCTTCCCCGGAGCCGAACAAACCTTCAACTACGGGGAGTGAACCATGAGGAGACAAGTCATGAAGCTACGTTATTCGGCCCTTGCACTGGCGGCTGCCTGTGCGGTGACTGGCCATACCTGGGCAGACGAGGCCGCTGCGAAAAAATGGATCGATTCGGAATTTCAGCCGTCGACGCTCAGCAAGGAACAGCAGCAAGTCGAGATGAAATGGTTCATCGACGCTGCGAAAAAACTGCAGGCCAAGGGTGTGAAGGAGATCTCGGTCGTCTCGGAGACACTCACTACGCACGAGTATGAATCGAAAACGCTCGCGAAGGCGTTTGAGGAAATCACCGGCATCAAGGTCAAACACGACATCATTCAGGAGGGCGACGTCGTTGAAAAATTGCAGACGTCGATGCAATCCGGCAAGTCGATTTATGACGGCTGGATCAGCGACTCTGACCTGATCGGTACCCACTACCGGTACGGAAAAATCATGAATCTGACAGATTACATGGCCGGCAAAGGGAAAGAGTGGACGAATCCGGGGCTGGATCTGAAAGACTTCATTGGCACAAGCTTCACCACTGCGCCGGACAAGAAGCTCTATCAGCTGCCCGATCAGCAGTTTGCCAATCTCTACTGGTTCCGTGCGGACCTGTTTGCACGCAAAGACTTGCAGGACAAATTCAAGGCCAAGTACGGCTACGATCTGGGCGTGCCGCTGAACTGGAGCGCCTACGAAGATATCGCTGCGTTCTTCAGTGAGGACGTAAAGACGATTGACGGCAAGCCGATCTACGGCCATATGGACTACGGCAAGAAAGACCCTTCACTCGGCTGGCGCTTTACCGATGCCTGGCTATCGATGGCGGGGACGGCCGATATTGGCATTCCGAACGGCAAGCCGGTTGATGAGTGGGGCATTCGTACCACCGCCGATGGCTGTACGCCGGTAGGGGCTTCGGTCTCGCGTGGTGGCGCCACCAATTCGCCAGCCGCCGTCTACGCGCTCACGAAGTACGTTGACTGGATGAAGAAGTACGCGCCGAAAGAAGCGACTGGAATGACCTTCGGTGAATCCGGACCGGTGCCCGCCCAGGGGCAGATTGCCCAGCAGATATTCTGGTACACCGCCTTCACGGCAGACATGGTCAAGCCGGGGCTGCCGGTCGTGAATGCCGATGGGACGCCGAAATGGCGCATGGCGCCTGGCCCGAACGGCCCCTACTGGAAACAGGGCATGCAAAACGGCTACCAGGACGTCGGCTCATGGACCTTCTTTGAAGGCCACGATGCCAACAAAGTTGCCGCTGCCTGGCTTTACGCGCAGTTTGTGACGTCTAAAACAACGTCACTGAAAAAATCAATTACTGGCCTGACATTCATTCGTGATAGCGACATCCGGCACGATTACTTCACCAAAAACGCCGCCAAGTACGGCGGCCTGATCAAGTTCTACCGCAGTCCGGCGCGCGTGGCCTGGACGCCGACGGGTACCAACGTGCCCGATTATCCGAAGCTCGCCCAGCTCTGGTGGAAAAACGTGGCGCAGGCGGTGACCGGCGAGAAGACGCCGCAGGGGGCCATGGACACGCTGGCTGAAGAAATGGACCAGGTGATGTCCCGTCTGGAACGAGCCGGCATGGCCCGGTGCCCGCCGAAACTCAACCCGAAGGGCGATCCCAAAAAGTACCTGAGTGACAAGGGTGCGCCTTGGGCCAAGCTGGCCAACGAAAAGCCAAAAGGAGAAACCATCAATTACGACAAGCTGCTGCAGGCCTGGAAAGACGGCAAGGCGCGCTGAGCGGGTGGGCGGTGCGGGCTGGAAAT
>JBKJRR010000355.1:0-3840 GCA_046594635.1 Burkholderiaceae bacterium | reverse complement strand
CGCTGGTACGCAGTGGCCGACGCCTGTTTTGTCGGAGGCAGCCTGATATCCCGCGGCGGCCACAATCCGCTGGAAGTACTGGCGCTGGACAAACCCTTGCTGGCGGGTCCGCACACCTACAACTTTGCGCAGATGTATGACACCCTTGCCTGCGCCAATGCTTTTGTGCCGGTGCACTCGGCCACCGAGGTCTTCGCGCAGT
This sequence comes from Burkholderiaceae bacterium, assembly GCA_046594635.1. GTDB lineage: Bacteria > Pseudomonadota > Gammaproteobacteria > Burkholderiales > Burkholderiaceae_C > CAISIP01. The sequence continues at coordinate 3,638 of JBKJRR010000355.1, read as the reverse complement.
TTGCCGTGTTGATGCAGGACCGTGGCGCCAGCGCGCAGCGGATCACGCGCGGGCGCACGGTGTACCAGGCCATGACCGGCGCTGTGGCCCGTACCATGGCCGCACTGGAGACTTTCGCCACCTGGCAGCCGGCGACCGGCCTGCCACTTCAATCAAAGCAAGAGGGTCAGACCGTCTGGGTCGATCCGGCGTGTTTCGGCGCCGCGCATGCGGGCCTTTTCGATCCGGCGTGGTGGCAAAAGCATGGCGCGAGCCAGGCCCTGGGCGCTGGACGCGGACATATCCACCGTGTAAGCGATGACAGCGGCCACTACCTGCTGCGCCACTACTACCGCGGCGGATGGATGGCGCGTTTCAACCGCGATCTGTTTCTGGCAGAACCCCTCGCGCTGACCCGCGCCATGGCCGAGTTCAGCCTGCTGACGCGATTGCGTGCGCGCCAACTGCCGGTACCGCAGGCCTGCGCCGCACGCCATGTGCGTCACAGTCTGTTCTACCGCGCCGACATTCTCGTGGCGCTGATCCCCGACGCCACCGATGTCGCCCGCCTGCTGCACCACGAACGCGCACCCACCCCGGCTCAGTGGCAGGCGCTGGGTTGCGCCGTGCGTGCACTGCACGACGAGCAAGTATTTCACTCCGACCTCAATTGCCACAACCTGATGCTGGACACCCGAGGCAAGGGCTGGATCGTCGATTTCGACAAATGCGGCTTTCGCACCGGCGAGAACTGGAAGGCCGACAACCTCGCACGCCTGCTGCGGTCGCTGCGCAAGGAATTGCGTCTGAACCCCGAACTGCACTGGCACGAAACACACTGGCCGCTGTTCATGGCCGGGTATGAAGGTTTGCACACAGACGGACTGCTTGACGCCAGGCCGCAACAGGCCCGGGTGACGGACTGACGCAACCCATTTTCAAAGGAGGAAATCATGTCCAACGAGGGCTGCCACAAACCGATCAACGAACTCAGCGCAGAGACACGCGACATGCACTGTGCCATCTGAGCTGCCATCCATCCTGCGCCACAACCGCGACGAGAAAATGGAACATGCGGCCATGGTGCTCGAATGGATTCGTCGCCGCGACCCGAAATTCGACAAGCAATAGCGCGACTGGTTGTTCACTGACAGGAAGCTCGTCCACCACTGAACAGGCGCCCCCGTCGGAAGGATGGACGCTGCACCGAAAATCACAGACACTGAACCTGTAAGACAACAATACCCAGGAGTAAAAAGATGGCTGCATCCCGAAGGAAATCCGAATCGCCCATCGGCGAAGCTGCAGAAAAGCTGGCCGACGCAGCCCGTCTCGAAGGCGAGTCCGTGATGATCAAGACTTCCACCCTGGCGACTTCACTGTCGACCGAGGGAAAGACACGGGTCCGGCGCGCAACACGCAAGGCCAGCGCCAAAGCCGAAAAGTTGTCGACGACAATTCGCAGGAAGGTCACGCGCGCCGAGAAAACTGCAGAAGCGAAAATTGCAGCGGTGGGCAAGGACATCAGCAAAGCGGTCAAGGCGGCCAGAAACATGACGGAGAAAGCCACGGCCCAGGCCCGCAGGAAGCTTGAACGAATCGGAAAAACGGTCGACAAGGCGGCTGCCAACGCAAAGAAGGCCGTCAAACGCAAAACCGCGCAAGTGGCCCAGTCCCTTGACAAGGTGGTCAGCGCGGCCAAGCGATCAGCGTCCGCCGACAAGGGCGCTGCGACACGTGCGGCGAATAAACTGGCTGGCAAGAAGCCCGTAGCGAGCAAAGTCGCTGCCCAGAAAGTTGCTGCCGACAAGGCTGCGACCAAAAAGACGGCCAGTACGAAGGCCGCCGCGAAGGCACCTGCAAAGAAATCATCATCGAAGAAGGCGTCGGCCCGCAACGCAACGGCGAAATAACCGCCCGGGTCGCTGCGCGACCTCAATCCTCCGCGCGGGGCGGCGCCCTGCGCAACTCCAGCACGCCGCTCTTGAAATGAAGATCGCGCTGAGGAAACGGGAAATTGATGCCTTCTTGCTGGAAGCGCTCGTAGATCGCGAGGTTGAGCTGGCTGATCAGCTTGCCCTTGCGATCTATCAGACTGGTCGACCATGCGCGCAATTCGATCGACAGGCCGTCATCACCAAAGCCCATGAACCGTACGGTGGGCGCCGGCTCCTTCAGCACATCGGGATCGGCTTGCGCAATCTCCAGCAGCACGCGCTCCACCAAACGCGCGTCGCTTCCGTAGGCCACGCTGAGCGGAATGCGAAAGCGCACACTGCTGTCGGTGTATTTCCAGTTGACCACTTCCTCGGTGATGAACTTGGAGTTTGGCACGATCACGGCGATGTTGTCATTGGTCACCACCGTGGTGCCACGCGCGCCGATCTCCACCACATTGCCCTCGACTCCGCCCACGACGATGCGGTCGCCAATCTTGATCGGGCGCTCGAACATGATGATGACGCCCGCGATGAAGTTGCTCACCACGTTTTGCAGGCCAAAGCCCACACCGATACCCACGGCGCCCGCCAGTACGTTGAACGTCGTCAGGTCGATACCGGCTGTCTGTACGATGGCGAGCAGTCCGACCAGCAGCATCAGGTAGCGCGCCAGGGTACCTGTCACCTGACGCGCACCCGGGCCCATGCGATTGCGCAGCAAGGGCCCGCTGGTCAGCCACACCTGCACGCGCCGCGCCAACCACAGCAGCACCAGCACCAGCACCAGCAGGTAGACCACCGACCACAGCGTAATCCGGGTCTTCGGGGTCTCGATGATGGGCCATTGCAGCGCCGTGTAAACAGAATTCAGGAATTTGCTGATCAGTTCCATCGCGTCCTCCGAAACAACGGTCGCGCATGGGGCGCCGACCCGCCTATAAAAGTAATACCGTCGCCAAACCCAGGAAAGCGAAGAAGCCGACCACGTCCGTCACGGTTGTCAGAATCACACTTCCCGCGAGCGCCGGATCGATGCCCAGGCGATCGAGCACCAACGGAATCGCCAGACCGGCCAGTGCAGCGCACAGCAGGTTGATCAGGATCGCAGCGCCCAGAACGGCACCCAGGCCCCAGCTGCCAAACCAGGCCACCACCAGTAACGCGATCACGATGGCCCACAGGATGCCGTTGATGATGGATACACCCACCTCGCGGTTGAACAGGACCCGGATATTTCCTTTCTGCACCTGGCCCAGGGCGAGGCCGCGGATGACCAGGGTCAGCGTCTGACTGCCTGCGATGCCGCCCATGCTGGCCACGATCGGCATCAGCACTGCCAGCGCCACCATCTGTTCCAGCGTAGCCTCGAAGCGGCCGATGACCCAGGCCGCCAGGAACGCCGTCACCAGGTTGATACCCAGCCAGACCGCACGCCGGCGCGAACTCACCAGCACCGGTGCGAACATGTCGGCTTCATCGTCCAGACCGGCCATCTGCATCATCGTACGGTCCGAGTTCTCGCGGATCAGGTCGACCACGTCATCCACCGTGATGCGACCGAGCAGGCGGTTGTTGCCATCGACCACGGGCGCCGACAGCAAGTCCAGGTCCTGGAACAAGCGCGCCACCTCCGCGCTGTCGGTGTCAACCAGGATGCCGCTGATGTCGGTCTGCATCACGTCAGTCACCCGGCGCATCGGCTCTGCGGTGACCAGGGCG
>JBKJRR010000486.1:0-3713 GCA_046594635.1 Burkholderiaceae bacterium | reverse complement strand
CCCAGACCGCGACGTCGGGGGGGGCGGTGGGTATGCATCGGTGGCATCGGCGCGGGCCCGGGCTTCAGGCATCGGCCGCCGGCGGCGCCAGGTCCGGGTAGAGGGCCTGCATCACGCGCTTGGGCCGGCGGTCGGCGGTGAACAGACCCCAGTGCTTCTCGGGCTCCAGCGGATCGGGCGAGCCCTTCCAGTTTTCGTCGAAGGCCTCGAAGACGAAGCACAGCAGGCCGGCCTCACGCGTCCAGTCCATCAGGTCCTGGTAGTAGATGGCCTGCAGTTCCTGCACCGCGTGTTCGGCGTGCATGCCACGGCCGTTGCTGTTGGTGCACCAGCCGGCTTCCGTGATGACCATCGGCTTGTCCGGGTACAGGCGCGTCACGCTGTGCACGTTGTCCTTGGTGTAGTCCAGCGCCTCGTGGATGTGCTTGTATTCCCACACCGGATAGGTGTGCAGCGAGATGAAGTCGAGCTCAACCACCAGGTCGCGCAGCTTGTGCTGCCAGGGCACATAGTTCTCGCAGAAGGTGACAGGCTGGCGCACTTGCGCCTTCACACGGCGCACGTACTCGATCATGCGCGGCACCGGCACGTAGTGGTCGGTCCAGTCGACCGTGGCCTCGTTGCCAACAGCCACCGAGAACACGATGCCGGGGTAACGGTTGGCCAGCGCCACGAGGCGCGCGATCTCGGCGTCGTTTTCGGTCCGACTCGCCTCGAGCTGCTCTTCGGAGAAGGTCGCGCCCCAGGGGCAGCCAAAGTTGTTCATTTCCGCACCCAGGTAGGCGCCCAGCATCACCCGGAAGGGCAGCCGGTCCTCGGAAATGACCTGCAACACGCGATCAGCGTGCGGGCTGCAGTCGTACAGGCGCAGCAGCTGCCATTGCTTGCGCAGGATGGCGAGGTCTTCGCGGATCTCTGCCAGCGACGGGTAGGTCTGCTCGCCGGGGTTCTGGCCATCGCGGTAGCCGCTGTAACAGATGGCGTTGCCTGAGGGCAGTTTGAGCTTGGTCATCAGGTCATCCGAACTTGAGCACGCCGTCCTTGTCCCACAGGCCCCAGTAGGCGCCGACGTCACCTTCGGCGCCTACCTTCCAGGCTTCATCGAATGCGGCAAAGTAGAAAATCTCGACGCCGTCTTCCTCGGCCCAGCGGCAGCAATCGACGAAGTACTGCATCGCCCCTTCGCGCGAGGGCAACGAGCCGTGAAACGGGCTGCCCTGGTCGGGCCAGCCGGTCTCGCTGATCAGCACGCGCTTGCCAGGCGCGGCGGCGCGCGTGCGTTGCACCATGGTCTGCATGTAGGCCAGCGCCTGTTCGCGCGGGCAGCCTTCCCAGAAGGGGTAGCAGTTGGTCATCACCACATCGCAGGCGGCGGTGATGCGCGGGTGTTTTTCGAACAGGTAGTAGGCGTCAACGTAACCCACCGGCACGCCGGGCAGCGCATCCTTCACGCGCTGGATGCAGGCGAGCAACTCGTCCTCGCTTTTGTCCTCGCGCAACAGCACCTCGTTGCCCACGGCCACGATGTCGGCGTGGCCGGCGCGTGCGACCTCGATCACACCCTGCAGTTCGCGCTCGTTGATCTCGGCGTCGGTGCCCAGCCAAGCGCCGACCAGGGTCTTCAGGCCCAGCTCATGCGCGATGCGCGGCGTCTGCTCGTGACCGTCAGTGCATGAAAAGGTGCGCACCCAGCCTGCATGCGGTTGCAGGATCTGCAAACGCTCGCGGATCTGCGCCTCGCCAATCTGCGAGCCCGGTTGCTGGCCTTCGAGGTAGGGGCTGAAACACAGGCCGTGCACGCCGCGCTGCAACGTGGCTCGGAACGCGACGCTCAGCGCGTCTCGCGTCTCGGTGGTCCAGACTGTGGGGCCGCTGCGCGTCCAGGCGCCGTTACGGGCTGGGACGCCCGGGTCGGCGCCCGAGCGCGGCACCGCGGTTGCGCTGGAATCGCCTTGGTAGAGCGTCGTGACCGCGGCTGCAACGCTGTCGGGATGGGGTTTGGACATATCTTCGCTTTCAAAACGCAGGAGCGCAGGAGGGAAGGGTAGGCATCAGCGCTTCTTCTTCTCGGGCTGCCAGGGGAAGTGGCCCGCGCCGATCGGGTGAGAGTCGCCGTAGCCACCGACTTTCTCGTATACCCGCACATAGTCCACCACCAGTTCGGCTGGAAACTGTGTTTGAGGGTTGGGTGCGCCAGGGAAGTTGCCCCCTACGGCGACGTTCATCACCAGGTAGAACGGCTGGTCGAACGGTGCAGGCCAGGGGTTCAGGTCAGCCTTGCGCCGTGCGATCAGACCCTGACCGTCTTTCGTGCGGCTGCTGCTCCACCAGTGGTCGTAGGTGCGGGTGTGCACGTCGTCGACGTAGAAGCGGATTTCTCCCGGTTCCCATTCCACGGCATACGTGTGCCAGTCGGCTACCGTGCTGCCGCCCGGTAACGTATGCACATGGGTGATGAGTTGGCGCGCGTCGGTGCCGGATGATCCGAAGTGGATGCTGTTGAGCACCTCATGCGGCTTCTCGCCGACGATCTCCATCAGGTCGATCTCGCCGGACGCAGGCCAACCCCCGTAGCGATCGTCTTGCGGCAGCATCCACAGGGCAGGCCAGAGCCCCTTGCCCCAGGGTACCTTGGCACGGATCTCGAAGCGACCATACGTCTTGTTGAACAAGGGTGCGCCGTCGCGTTTGCGTGTCTTCAGGCGAGCGGAAGAGTAGCCACAACCGTGTAGCTCCTCCTTCACTGCGCGGATTGTCAGCAGGCTGTCCTTCACCGATACGTTGGTCGGCTCGGCCGTGTAGTACTGCAGTTCCTCGTTGCCCCAACCTTTGATCCAGACATGGTTGCGGTAGTCGAAGAACCCGTTGCCGATATCGAAATCCCACTTTGAGCGATCGACCTCGTGCCCGTCGAATTCGTCGCGCCACACGATTTTCCAGCCCTTTCGGGCGACTTTGGAGGCCTTAGCAGATGTTTCGCTCTTCATGGTGTTCTACCGATGTCCAGAGGTGGGTATCAGATCAGTCGGCCGTCGGCGCCGAACACCAGTGCCCATGCTGGATCGGGTGCCAGGAAGACGGATTGCCCGGTCTCGACCTTGCCTTGATCGACGCCGACCTTGGCAATGAGCAATTCCGCAATGCCATCGACGCGCAAATGGATGATGGACGCGTCGCCAAGGTGCTCGGCCAGTTCCACGGTCGCGGGTATGCCTTTGCCGTCCGCCACCAGGTGCAGGTGTTCGGGACGCAGGCCGACGCGATGTGCACTTGCCGGAGCTCCGTTGGCAAGTGCATTCCAAATTGCCAGATGGGGCGCTGCCACGCCGGTTGCAGGTGGCAGGGGTATCAGGTTGATGCGCGGCGCGCCAATGAAAGTGGCGACAAATTCGTTGGCTGGTCGGTTATACAGCGTCATCGGTGGCCCAAGCTGCTCGACGATACCCTTGTTGAAAACCGCGATCCGGTCGCCCAACGTCATGGCTTCGACCTGATCGTGTGTCACATAGATCATCGTGGTGCCCAATTCCTTGTGCAGCCGGGAGAGTTCGATGCGCATGTTGACGCGCAGCGCCGCGTCCAGGTTGGACAGCGGCTCGTCGAAAAGAAATACCTTGGGCTTGCGCACGATTGCACGGCCGATGGCCACGCGCTGGCGCTGCCCTCCCGAGAGTTCCTTGGGCGTGCGCTGCAGGTAGGCGGTGAGGTTGAGG
>JBKJRR010000469.1:0-13354 GCA_046594635.1 Burkholderiaceae bacterium | reverse complement strand
CTGGCGCATCGGCCTGCGGCCGGTCCGGCTCAGTCTTGCTGCCATCGTCCGGCTTGTCGTCGCTGCGACCCCAACGGGGATCATTCAGATTGAACATGCCCCTGAACCGCTTTGGCAAAACGGCCCAGCGAAAGGTGTGCAAATTTAGTTTCATCTATTCATCTCTTTTGTATCGTTACCGGATTGTGCCCAATCAGGGGGCCGCCTCACGATGTTCAGGGAAATATTCCCCATCCTTCCCGGGCACGACGCCCGCACTCACGATTCGCGCCAAGTGCTGTCGCAACGCCTGCAGGCCGTCGCCATTTTTTGCGCTCAGAAATATCCGTGGCGTAGGAACACCATCCAGATCAAAAGTGTCTTCCAACTGCAGGGGGCGACGCTCATTTTCAAGGGCGTCGAGTTTGTTGAACACCAGCACCTGCGCAATATCGGCAGCACCGATCTCGCGCAACACGCGTTGCACCTCGGCAATCTGCTCCCCAAAATTGGGACTGGCCGCATCCACCACGTGCAACAGCAGGTCAGCATCCACCGCTTCCTGCAGCGTCGCCTGAAATGCGTCAATCAAGCCGTGGGGCAGATCGCGAATAAAACCAACCGTGTCGGATAGGGAAACCGAACGCCCGGCCTCACCCAGATAAAGCTGGCGGGTGGTGGTGTCCAGCGTCGCAAACAACTGATCTGCCGCATAGGCCCTGGCTTTGACCAGCGCATTGAACAGCGTCGATTTGCCCGCGTTGGTGTAGCCAACCAGAGAAATATTGAAGGCATCGCGCCGCTCGCGCTGACGCCGCTGGGTTTGCCGCTGGCGCTTGACTTTTATCAAGCGCTCTTTGATCTTTTTGATGTTGTCGCCAATCATCCGGCGGTCGAGCTCGATCTGGGTTTCACCGGGACCACCGCGCATGCCAATGCCGCCGCTCTGACGCTCCAGGTGAGACCAGCGACGAACCAGACGCGTGCTTAAGTACTGCAGGCGTGCGAGTTCGACCTGAAGTTTGCCCTCATGACTGCGCGCCCGCTGGCTGAAAATTTGAAGAATCAGAAGCGTGCGGTCATTGACCGGCAGTTCAAGATGTCGTTCGAGATTGCGCTGCTGAGCCGGGCTCAGGCTTTGATCAAAAAGCACCTCGACGGCGCCCAACTGAGCAGCCAGCAATTTGATTTCATCGGCTTTGCCGCTGCCCACAAACAGGGCTGCGTCCGGCGCCTTGCGTTTGCAAGTCATCCGGGCCACCGGGGTCAATCCTGCGGTCTGTGCCAGCAAGCCCAACTCATTGAGTTCGCCATCGAAATTAGGCAATCCAAAGTCAACCCCAACCAACAGGGTGGGCGCAGGCTGATGGTCAGGCGGCTGCAGGCTCGTCACCCTCGCTGCTGGCAAAATTCACGGCGCGTCCCGGCACAATAGTGGAGATGGCGTGTTTGTAGACCATTTGGGTGACCGTATTGCGAAGCAACACGACATACTGGTCAAAAGATTCAATCTGACCTTGCAGCTTGATCCCGTTGACCAAATAAATGGAGACCGGCACATGTTCCCGACGCAAAGCGTTGAGAAAAGGGTCTTGAAGTAACTGACCTTTGTTGCTCACGATATTCTCCGTGTTCAAGACGTAAAAAGAAGAGGGGACGATAACACAGCGAGTCCGTCACCCGCCGCAGCCACCATGAATAGCCCCGATTGTCAATGCCCCGCTCCGGCTCTCGCATTTGGCAAGCTGGTGCGTCAATCCTGGTCGGTATAGGGGTTGAGCGAAGATTTCATCTGGATACGCAGCGGCGTGCCGACCAGATTGAATTCCTTGCGAAAGCGGCCTTCCAGAAAGCGCTTGTAGGCATCGGTCACGTGCTCGAGCGAGTTGCCGTGCACGATGATGATCGGCGGATTCATGCCGCCCTGGTGGGCGTAACGAAGTTTGGGTCGGAACATGCCGGAGCGCTTTGGACTCTGGAACTGAACTGCCTCGAGCAGCAGGCGCGTGAGCACCGGTGTCGACATCTTGCAGTTGGCCGCCTTGTGCGCCTGGGCAATCGAGGTCCACAACGGGCCCAGGCCCTGGCGCTTGCGCGCCGAAATCAGGTGCATTGAGGCAAATTTCAGGAATGGCAAGCGGGTCTCGACCGAGCGCTTGACCAGTTCGCGCTGGTATTCGTCGATCGCATCCCACTTGTTGATGGCCAGCACCACCGAACGGCCGCTTTCCAGAATGTAGCCCGCGATATGCGCGTCCTGATCTGTAACACCCTGCGTCGCGTCGATCAACAGCAGCACCACATGAGCCGATTCGATCGCCTGCAACGTCTTGATGACCGAAAATTTCTCGATCGCCTCGAACACCTTGCCCTTGCGCCGCAAACCGGCGGTGTCGATCAATTCGAATCGCTGGCCATGGCGCTCAAACGGCACCATGATCGCGTCCCGGGTGGTGCCGGGCTGATCGAACGCGACCAGGCGCTCCTCGCCAAGCCAGGTATTGATCAGCGTGGACTTGCCCACATTGGGTCGGCCGGCCACGGCCAGGCGGATCGCAGTGCTGGCCGCATCCTCGGCCTGCTGAGCTTCCTGCACCTGCGCATACGGCACCAGCACCTGGTCGAGCAAAGGTTTCAGGCCCTGGCCATGGGCGGCAGAAACCGCATGCACTTCACCCAGGCCCAGTTCGAAGAACTCACCCAGACGCGATCCGTCCGTCATGCCTTCGGCCTTGTTGGCCACCAGCACACAAGTCTTGCCCAGGCGACGCAGGAAAGCCGCGATGTCATGGTCCTGCGCCGAAATGCCTTCCCGCGCATCCACCACGAACAGCACCACGTCGGCCTCGGCCACGGCTTGCCGTGTCTGTTTGCCCATCTCTCGCACGACACCGTCGGCGGCGTCGGGTTCAAAGCCGCCGGTGTCGACAACGATGTACTCGATTTTTCCGTGAAACCCATTGCCGTAATGGCGGTCACGGGTCAGGCCGGCAAAATCGGCCACGATGGCATCGCGCGTCTTGGTCAGGCGATTGAACAGCGTGGACTTGCCCACATTCGGTCTTCCGACCAGGGCCAATACGGGTTTCATGCTGTCAGTCCGGTCTTCAAAAGAAAAAACTATTCAGGCCGGAAACCAAACACGCCACCTTTTTCGGTGACCACGACCAGCGTATTACCGACCACCACCGGCGGCGCGACGATGGCGGAACCATCCGTCGGCATGCGGTTCATCAAGCTGCCATCCTGGCGCGACAGAAAATGCACCAGTCCGGTGGCATCGCCAACCGCCACGGAACGTCCGATGGCCAAAGGCGCGGTCAGGCCGCGGTATTTGAGCCGATCCGACGTCCAGGCCTTCTCGCCATTGGAGCGGCGCCAGGCAATCACCTGACCATCGGCCTCGGTGCCAAATACGAAATCTGCATCGCCATGAACGCCTTGCGCGCCGACGGCCGGCTTGGCCCATAGAAGGTTGCCGCGCGCAGCGTTGACACAGCCGATTGCGCTCTGGAATGCGCGGGCGCAAATCACATCACCTTCGCGGCTGACACGCCCGACCAGGTCGACCAGGCGTTCCACATCGTTGGTACCGCGCGCGGTGGCGATGGGAGCTTCCCAGCGCACACTGCCGGTGAGCGGATTGAGTCCGACCAGGCGCCCGGAAATGCCCACGACCAGGGTATCACCCACAGCCAACATGACGCTGGACTGGTGCACCGACAACGGGATGTCACCGGCACGGGTATAGGTCCACAGACGCCGACCTGAGCGTCCGTCAAACGCCGTTACCGCGCGATCGGCTGTCATGACGAATACGCGTTCGCCGGCAACCAGTGGAGCGGTGAAGCTCAAGGCACCGAGATTTTCGCGCCAGACTTCGCGTCCTCGCTCCAGTGCCAGCAATTCGTTGGCGCGCGTCACCACGGCGGTAATGCGCCCGTCGCTGCCCACGCCCCCTGCAATGCCGCCATCCACCTTGGCCCGCCACTGGTCCGCGCCGGTGCTGCCGTCGAGGGTGGCCACGCTGCCATCACCGCCAGCGAGCGAAACGCTGTTGTTGTGGACATGGATATCCAGCGGAAAGTTGACCGGCCCGATCCGGGAGGTCCAGGCCAGTCGAACCCCGATGAGCGCCGCGTTCGGGCTCAACTCAGTCGGCTTGGGCTTGTCCGGTCCACTCGAACATGCTGCCAGCAACAAACCCGCGGCGCCGGCCACCAACACACCGGCGATACGCACACGCCAGTTACGCTGAATCGTCATTTCTTGCCTTCCGAAACCGTGGCAACCGGGGTGCTGGGCTGCGGGTCGGCTCCCAATGCCGCCAATTTGACCTCCACCAGACGGCGGTACTCGATCCGGTCCGACAGGCCCTTGTAGGCCTTCTCGTATTCGGCACGTGCCTCAGCCGATTTACCCTGCATGCTCAGCACATCACCCTTGCGATCCGCAACCAGGGCGTTGAATTCGGCAGGAAAGCTGCGATCGAGCTGTGCCATGGCCAACGGGAAGTCCCGGGCTCCGGCCGCCACCGCTGCGAGTCGCAGCCGCGCAATGGCCTGGTACGCCGGATCGCCCGAATGCTCGGCCACCCACAACAAAGCCGCTTTGGCGGGATCGGTCTTGCCGGCGCCTTGCAGGCTGCTGGATACCAGCAGGCCCGCTTGCATCGCATATGCACTGCCGCCGAAACGATCCTTCATGTCACCGAAGGCCCGAGCGAGTTTGTCGGCGTCAGCTTCAACGGCCAGGCGTTCGATCTCACCATACAACGCCGATGCCTGAGATGCCTGGCTGCGTTGCCAGTACTGATAGCCGTTCCAACCCGCATAGGCGGCCAGCACGGCAATCAGCAACCATGTGATCGGGTTGCCGTATTGCTTCCAGAAATGCTTGAGCTGATCGAGTTGTTCTTGTTCTTCTAGGTCTAGTGTTGCCATGGCGTGTATTCGATTAGAAGGTCAATTGTAGAGTTGTGGCCCAGTCGCGAACGTCGGCCAGTGCGCGCAGCGTCTGGGCGCCTTCGCCATCGCGCAACGCCTTGACGGTGACCTGGCCTTGTGCCACTTCGGAGGCACCAAAGATCAGTGCGAAACGTGCACCGCTGGCGTCCGCACGCTTGAACTGCGATTTCATGCTGCTGGCGCCGGCCTGCGCGCCGGCATGCATCTGCACCGACACACCGGCCTCGCGCAAAAGCTGCAGGGTCTGGAATACCAGCGGCAAAACGGCAGCATCGGGAACCACGGCATATACATCGGGCGCCACGGCGCTGGCTGCCAGGCCCCGCACACGCAGCAATTCCAGTACCCTTTCGATACCCATGCCCCAACCCACCGCGGGCGTCGGCTTGCCACCGAGCACTTCGAACAATCCGTCGTAGCGGCCCCCGCCGCACAAAGTGCCCTGGGCGCCCAGTTCGTCGGTCACGAACTCGAATACGGTATGGCTGTAATAGTCCAGGCCGCGAACGGCGCGCGGGTTGACGCTCCAGGGGACACCGCTGGCCGTCAGCAAGGTCTGTACGGTCTCGAAATGGCCCAGCGAAGCCTCGCCGAGAAAGCTCAAGAGTTGTGGGGCCTGCGCGACCATCTGCTGCATGGCCGGATTCTTGGTGTCCAGGATGCGCAGCGGATTGCTGTGCAGCCGGCGCTGGGCATCGGCGTCGAGCAAACCCGCATGAGACTCGAAATAGGCAATCAGGGCGAGTCGATGCTGCTGGCGCTCTTGGGCCAACCCCAGGCTGTTGAGTTCCACGCGGATGCCGGGCAACCCCAACCGCGCGAGCAGATGTGAGGCCAGAACAATCAATTCGGCATCAACCTCCGGCCCGGCAAAACCGAGGGCTTCTGCGCCCACTTGGTAGAACTGGCGGTAACGTCCGCGCTGTGGCCGTTCGTGACGGAACATCGGCCCCACGTAGTACAGCCGCTTGCCACCGTCGTACGTCAGGTTGTGTTCGATGGCCGCGCGCACCACGCCCGGTGTGTTCTCAGGGCGCAGCGTGAGTTGTTCGCCGTTTAGCCGATCCTCAAAGGAGTACATCTCCTTCTCGACGATATCGGTAGTCTCGCCCGTGCCTTTGACGAACAGCTGCGTGTGCTCGACGATGGGCGTGCGGATGCTGCCATAGGCATAACAAGCCATGACGTCGCGCACATGTTGTTCGAACCATTCCCATTGCGCCGATTCGGGCGGGAAAATATCGTTCATGCCCTTGACTGCGGCAAGTTTGCCGACCCGGGACTGGTCCTGTGGTTTTGCCATTGTTCTCGTCGTCAGGCCGAATCGGCCAATGCCCTGGGGGCACCAAAGCGCTTCTCGATGTAGTTTTCGACCACGACCTGGAAATCGTGGGCAATTGCGTCGCCGCGCAGCGTCATGCGCTTTTCACCGTCAATGAACACCGGCGCGGCCGGCGCCTCGCCGGTACCAGGCAGACTGATGCCGATATCGGCGTGTTTGCTCTCACCCGGACCATTCACGATGCAGCCCATCACGGCCACCTTGAGACGCTCGACACCGGGATACTTCTCGCGCCAGACCGGCATCTGGGCCCGCAGGAAATCGTCGATCTGTTGCGTCAGTTCCTGGAACGTGGTGCTGGTCGTGCGCCCACATCCCGGACACGCCGTGACACTGGGCACAAAGGCACGCACACCGAGTGCCTGCAGGATCTCGGACGCCACTACCACCTCCTGCGTGCGCGCTTCGCCCGGCGCCGGCGTCAGCGACACCCGGATCGTGTCTCCGATGCCCTCCTGCAGCAAGATCGCCAATGCTGCAGACGACGCCACGATACCTTTGGCGCCCATGCCGGCCTCGGTCAGACCCAGGTGCAGCGCGTAGTCGCAGCGACGCGCCAGCGCACGGTAAACAGCCACCAGGTCCTGCACGCCACTGACCTTGCACGACAGGATGATCTGGTTGGGATCCAGGCCCATGTCGCGTGCCTGGTCGGCGGAACCGACGGCCGAGCGGATCAGGGCCTCGTACATCACGGATTTGGCGTCCCAAGGTTGGGCCCGCGCCGCGTTGTCGTCCATCAATCGCGCCAGCAATTCCTGGTCCAGACTGCCCCAGTTCACACCAATACGCACCGCCTTGCCCCAGCGCATCGCGGCCTCGATCATCTGCGCGAACTGGCGGTCATGTTTGTCTCCTTTACCCACATTGCCCGGATTGATACGGTATTTGGACAGGGCCTGGGCACATTCGGGAAACTCGGTCAGCAGCCGATGGCCGTTGTAATGGAAATCGCCCACCAGGGGCACATCGATTCCCATACGGTCCAATTGCTCGCGAATTGGCGCCACCGCCTGGGCGGCTTCCGGCGTATTGACGGTGATTCGCACCATCTCGGAGCCAGCCAACGCCAGTGCCTTCACCTGGATCGCAGTTCCGATCACGTCAACCGTGTCGGTATTGGTCATCGACTGCACCCGCACCGGCGCTCCGCCTCCGACCGTGACGATGCGCGATCCCCAGGCGACCTGCGCCTGCCGGGTCACATGCCGTGTGATGGCGATGGGGGGAATGGGCTCCTGGATAGGTGTCATGGTGTCACTTGATCTGGAATCGGGCCACGTTGTCCTTGGCCACTGGCGTCAGTTCGAACGGCTTGCCGCGCACCATCACGTCAATCGCATTGGCGCGACCCACCACAACGGACAGCGGCAGCGCGCCATTGATGCGCACGGCTTCACCGGCGTCCAGGGTCTTGCGCAGATGCACCACACCATCGGCGCCCAGTACCTGCACCCAGGCAGATTCACGCGCGCTGAAAACCGCAATGGCAGCAGGGTCTGAAGCAGCAGGTACCACGGCGGCGGCCACCGGTGATGCAGCCGATGACGCCGCAGCGGCAGCATACCCAGGGGTAACAGCCGAAGCACTGGCGGGAGCCGCAATTTCCGGCTTGATGACAGTCGCCGGCAATGCCGACGGGGCGGGCAGCACCATTGTCACCTCGCCATCCAGCGCGGCCGGAACACGGGTGCTGTCGCGCAGGGTTGGTAGCAGCAATACGACGAATGCGCCCAGCAGCAATGCCGCTGACATCATCAAAACAGGCTTGGGCAAACTGAACGAGCCGGACAGGCGCGATCCGCGGCGCGAATCGAGTCGTACCGGCTCGCCGAGCCCGCTCACGGGCATTGGCGCTGTCTGCAACTGCGGCAACTGCTTCAATACCGGTGCGGGATCCATCTTGAGAGTGCGGCAGACGGTCGCGGCCAGCGCGCGCGCGAACACGGCATCAGGCAATTGTTCGAGGTCATCCGCCTCAAGCGCCTCGAGCTTCTTGACCGGCACTTTCAGGGATACCGCCAGCGCACCGATATGCAAGCCCGCCGCCTCGCGCGCGGCGCGCAACTGCGTACCAGCAGAGGGGCCTGTGGGCGCCGCCGCCGGAACGTCGTTCGAATCCACCGCATCACTCATCGAACGCCCCCCGGTCATACAGCGCGGTCTCGGGAGATTGGGCGAAACGTTTGCGCAATGGAACGGCCAACTGATCCATTGCATCGCGGTTGCCCAGCTTGCGCTCGACCTTGATACCCAGCCAGAGCGATTCCGCATTGGCCCATTCACTGTTGTTCAGACGCCGGATGTAGAACTGCGACCGGGGCAGGTCGCCGCGCCGAAATAACAGCAAGGCCAGGTTGTACTCTGTGATCGGATTGCCGGCATCGAGCTGGAACGACTGCAACAGGGTTGCTTCCGCCTCGGCCGGCCTGTTGGCCCGCATCTGGCACAAACCTTTGGTCATCAGCGTCTTGGGTCGGTCGCCATAGTTGGCATCGGCCAGCGCCTGATCAAAAAACTGCATGGAATCGGCATGCCGGTCGCGCTGGCACATCATCCAGCCCAGGTTGTGCAAGGTGTTGGCGTCTCCCGGCTTGAGCGCCAGGGCTCGCCGAAAGCTCGATTCCGCCAGTGCCGGATCATTGAGTCGCATATAGACCAGACCACGCAATGTATAGGCTTCGGCAAAATTCGGGTCGGCCGCCAAGGCCTGCTTAAGCTCGTCCAACGCAATGGTGGTCTTGCCCTGTTCGAAATAGCCCACGGCCAGTTCAAGGCGGATGCGTGCACGTGTGCGATCCTGCGGCTCGTCGGACTGGGTCACGATGTCCGCTCGCGCAGCAGCCCCTTCACCTGCGCCTGGTGCCGCGCAGGAAACCAGCTGCAGGCATGCGAGTATCCACATGGTCGTCATGACCACTCGTTGCCCCATGGCTCTGCCCGCTCGATCGTTATTCACCATGCCTCAACCTTCCTTGTGTTCGGGTGCATTCTTTGCAACCGGCGTGAGCATGATTGTGCGCTGTTGCGCAATGCGCCCGGCAACGCCGGTGCGATCGCGCACGTCACCTGCCAGCTGACCACAGGCGGCGTCGATGTCGTCGCCGCGCGTCTTGCGCACCGTGGTGACGATTCCGGCATCGATCAGTACCTGCGCAAATGCAGCGATGCGTGGGGTCGCAGACCCTTTGAGCCCCGACGCCGGAAACGGATTGAACGGGATCAGATTGAGCTTGCACCAGTTGCCGCCGTTGCCCGACTGCCGAAGCAGCGCAACCAGTTCGTGAGCCTGCGACACCTGGTCGTTGACGCCGTCGATCATGCAGTATTCGAAAGTGATGAAGTCCCGCGGTGCATGCGCCAGATAGGCCACACAGGTCTGAAGCAGTTCCTGCAACGGGTACTTCTTGTTCAGTGGCACCAGGTTATCGCGCAAGGCGTCTGTGGGCGCGTGCAAGGAAACCGCCAATGCCACCGGGCAGTCGCGACCCAGACGCTCCATCATCGGCACGACGCCGGACGTAGACACCGTGACGCGGCGACGCGACAGGCCGTACCCATGGTCGTCCAGCATGACGCGCAAGGCTGGAACCAACGCGGAATAGTTCTGCAATGGCTCGCCCATGCCCATCATCACGACATTGGAGATCACGCGGTCGCTTCGACTGAGATGTACGCGCAGGAAGCGCTCGGCGAACCACAACTGCCCGACGATCTCGCCACTGGTCAGATTGCGGCTGAAACCCTGGTGGCCGGTGGAGCAGAAGCGGCAACCCACGGCGCATCCGGCCTGTGATGAGATGCACAGGGTGCCGCGATCTGATTCGGGAATGAATACCGTTTCGACGGCGTCGCCGCCGCCGACATCAAACAGCCATTTGATGGTGCCGTCGGGCGAGCGCTGCTCGGAGTTCACGACCGGCATGCGAATCTCGGCAACATCGCGCAATTTCTCGCGCAATGACCGGGCCAGGTCGGTCATTGCGTCGAAATCGGCCGCGCCTTTTTGGTGGATCCAACGAAACAGCTGGGTCGCTCGAAATCTCTTTTCGCCCAGCCGCTCGCAGAATGCGGCCAAACCCTCGAGGTCGTAATCGAGCAGGTTGGCCAACATGGGTGGACTATCGGCTGTAGACGTTCATCGCCGGGAAGAAGAAAGCCACTTCGACAGCCGCCGTCTCGGCAGCGTCGGAGCCGTGCACGGCGTTGGCATCGATGCTGTCGGCGAAATCGGCGCGAATGGTGCCGGGAGCAGCCTTCTTAGGGTCGGTCGCGCCCATCAGGTCGCGGTTCTTGAGCACGGCGTTCTCGCCTTCCAGAGCCTGGATCATCACCGGGCCGGAGATCATGAAGTCGACCAGATCCTTGAAGAACGGGCGCTCCTTGTGCACGGCGTAGAACGCCTCAGCGTCGGCGCGGGACAGGCGAGCCATGCGCGACGCGACAACCTTCAGGCCGGCGGCTTCGAAACGGGCGTAGATCTGACCGATGACATTCTTGGCGACGGCGTCAGGCTTGATGATAGAAAGAGTGCGTTCGATAGACATGGTGATTCCTGATGGGATGATTCCGAGGTTTACCGCAAGGGGCAAAGCCCTGCATTCTACCGCGGGCAGGTCTCAAGCCATTGACCCATGCGTCGCTCTGGCCCTGCGCGCACGACTACCGTCCGCGACCGCTACGCCGGTTGCCGCCACCCCCGCCCGAATTGCCGGACGAGCCGCCATTGCCGCGACCGGGGCCCCGTCGTTGACCCTGGCCCTGGCCCTGGCGTTGCTTGGTAAAGCTGTCAGCTCCGATATAACCAAATGCGGTTTTCATCGGATCGGGTTGTGACTCCGCTGCCTTGCGGTCCGCGCGCTCGCCGGAGTCATCGTGCTGAAGCTGATTACGGTTGCGATTGCGTCCACCCGCAGCAGCGTTACCGCCACCCGGTTGCGCCGGTCCGCGGGACACATCGCGCCGCCCCTCGGAAGGGCGACCCGGCGCCCCGCCACGACCACCACCTCGACGATTGCGACTGGCACCGCCGCTACCCGCCGCCACTGCCCTGCCAGGGCCATCGGTGACGTCGGCACGGTCGCCGCCTGCGTCGCCTGTGCGCGCCACCGCCCGGTGCAAGGACTGGATATCGGAGTCGTCGAGTTCCATCCATGCGCCGCGCTTGAGGCCACGCGGGAGCAACATCGCGCCGTAGCGAATGCGGATCAGCCGGCTGACCGCATGACCGACCGCCTCCAGCATGCGTCGCACTTCACGATTGCGCCCCTCGGAGATCGTCACGCGGTACCAACAGTTGGCGCCTTCTCCGCCACCGTCCTCGATGGAGCCGAACTGCGCCATACCATCGTCCAGGCGCACCCCTTCCACCAAGCGCTTTTTCTCGTCATTGCTCAGGGCGCCCAGCACCCGCACGGCGTACTCGCGCTCCAGGCCAAAGCGCGGGTGCATCAGGTTGTTGGCCAGCTCGCCGGAACTGGTGAACAGCAGCAGTCCCTCGGTATTGAGATCCAGCCGTCCGACCGATTGCCATTTGCCCTGTTGCAACTTGGGCAGGCGGCGGAATACGGTGGGCCGGTTTTGCGGATCATCATGCGTGACGACTTCACCCGCAGGCTTGTGATAGGCAATCACACGCGGTGGCGGAGCCTCGACCCGGAACCGGATCGGCTTGCCATTGACCTTCACATGGTCGCCATGCTGGATGCGTTGACCGATGTGGGCCGGTTCGTTGTTGACCGTGATCCGCCCCTCCATGATCAGCTGCTCCATCTCCAGCCGCGAGCCCATGCCTGCCTGAGCCAGCACCTTGTGCAATTTGGGTGTTTCGGCCTGGGGCGCCAGCACCCGCTTGGGCAGCGCCACATCCGGGCTCTCCTCGTCTGCGTCAAACTGACCTGAGACCACATCCTCGAAACGGATCCTGGAGCCACCGGTCGGCGCCGCAGCGGCCAGCGTGGGTGCCTTGTGCTCGTCCCCCCCGCCAGCCGGGGAACCCGCGTCGCCGGTTGACTCGGTCTGTTCGCCGGACAGGTGGGTTACATCGGGCGTCGGCGTCAACTCGGCGGGCCGCACCTCGCCCTGTGCTGACGGGATCACGGGCGCGCCGTCCTGAGGTGTGTCATTCATTGTCGGGTTCCACCATGGGTGTCGCGTCCGTTGGCAAAGGCCTGGCAGCGGTTGGGTTTGAGGTTGAGGTCGGGGAGGGACGGACCGGACGGGCAACTGCCGGTTCGTCTCCGATCCTGGCATCGGACAGTGGTTCAGCGCCGGCAGCGCCCTGCGTTTGTCCGTCAGTTGCGGTGTCTTGCCCGTCGTCTGATACGGCCGAATCATCCGCTGTTGTGGCGATATCCGTGTAGACAGTCGTACCAGCAGACGCCCGTCCGCCACCCGTCACGGCGTCGGCCAATTCGGACGCCGGCACCAGCGCATCGAACATGTCCGCAGCAACCGCCTCCTTGTCCAGCAACGGAAGCTGGTCGAGTGAGCGCAACCCGAGGTCATCAAGGAAATGGCGCGTGGTGGCAAACAATGCCGGCCGGCCCGGCGCCTCGCGGTGACCGATGACCTCGATCCAGTTGCGATCTTCGAGTTGTTTGATGATGGCAGAGTTGATCGTCACGCCACGGATGTCTTCCATGTCGCCACGGGTGACTGGCTGCCGGTAGGCAATGATGGCCAGCGTTTCCAGCGTGGCGCGGGTGTAACGCGGAGGCTTCTCCGGATGCAGTCGGTCAAGGAACTCGCGCATCTCCGGTCGACTTTGAAAACGCCAGCCGGTCGCCACCTGGACCAGTTCCACGCCGTTCTGGGCCCAGTCCAGTTGCAGATCCCGCAACATCTGCGCCAGGGTGTCGGCGCCAACGGCATCATCGAACAACGCGCGCAGCTCCCGCAACTGCAGCGGTTGGGGCGCACAGATGAGGGCGGTTTCCAGTACGCGCTTTGCCTGAGCGGTATTCATCGTCAAGGGATTCCGGAAGTGGCACCAGAGGGTGCGCGTCGATGCCAGTCAATTTGGAACGCAGCGGGCAGATCGAACGTCTGCGGTGCGAAGATCGGG
>JBKJRR010000459.1:0-11304 GCA_046594635.1 Burkholderiaceae bacterium | reverse complement strand
CTCCGCCACCAGCGGGCTTGGTGTCCAGAGCGTAGGATTCGAGCACGGCATAGGTGGGACTCTTGATGCGCCCGCTCACGCCCAGGGCCTGCAACAGATAACGCACAAAGCTGGTCTTGCCGGCGCCGAGTTCGCCATGTAATGCCACGAAGCACTGCGCCAATGACGGTTGCGCCGCCAGACTCGCGGCGAACAGGCGGGTTGATGCCTCGTCGGGCCAGACCAGACTTTTTACAATGGGCAGATGGAGTCCGCCCGCATGCTCGTCGATCAAGATCAATTGTCAGGTCGCATTACGCGATGGGGTCAGGAACTGGGATTCTCGCAAATAGGGTTCGCCCGGATCGATTTATCCGGCGCTGAACAGGGTTTGCTGTCGTGGCTAGGCAACGGTTTTCACGGTGACATGGCCTATATGGCCTCACATGGGCTCAAAAGAGCGCGACCCGATGAACTGGTACCCGGCACCGTGACGGTGCTCACCGCACGCATGGACTATTTGACCACAGGCACTTCGCCGCATTGGCAGCAGATCGAGTTCGCGCGGCTCGATCGTGCGCAAGAAGCCATCATCTCTGTGTATGCGCGCGGCCGCGACTACCACAAGGTGTTGCGCCAGCGACTGCAGAAGCTGGCCGAACGCATCCGCGCCGAAGTGGGGCCGTTGGGCTTTCGCGTGTTCACCGATTCAGCGCCGGTTCTCGAGGCAGAGCTTGCGACGCGCAGCGGTTTGGGCTGGCGCGGCAAGCACACATTGGTGCTTGACCGCGAGGCCGGGTCGATGTTTTTTCTGGGTGAGATATTCCTTGACATGCACTTGCCCGAAAGTGCGCCGGTGTCGTCCCACTGCGGCAGTTGTAACGCGTGTATCGATGTATGTCCGACGCGCGCGATTGTTGCGCCATACCAACTGGACGCCCGTCGCTGCATCTCCTACCTGACGATCGAGCACGCCGGCGCGATTCCGATCGAACTGCGCCCACTGATCGGCAACCGCATCTATGGCTGTGATGACTGCCAGCTGGCCTGCCCGTGGAACAAGTTCGCGCAGCGCACGGCCTTGCCTGATTTTGATCCTCGCAGCGGGCTCGTCGGCGAGCATTTGGTGACCTTGTTTGCATGGAGCGAGGCGCAGTTTCTGAGCTTCACCGAAGGCAGCCCGATCCGGCGAATCGGCCACGAACGCTGGTTGCGCAATATTGCGGTGGCGCTGGGCAATGCCCTGGGCAACAGGGTCGACCCAGCCATCGAACAGGCCTTGCACGCACGCGCCGACCACCCAAGTGCGTTGGTACGTGAACATGTGGCCTGGGCCTTGGGCTACCATAGCAACCGAACCTCCATTTGAAGCCCTATTGATCGCCATTCGCCTCATTTCATGAAACGCATTCGCCTGCTTGTCATTGATCCCCAAAACGATTTCATGGATGTGGATGGCGCCGCATTGCCGGTGCCTGGCGCGAGCGCAGACATGGATCGCCTGAGCGCTTTCATTGCGGCGGTGGCCGGGTTTATTGACGACATCGTTGTCACACTCGACTCGCATGCCGGTGTGGGCATCGAACGCACCACGTTCTGGCTCGATGCCAAAGGCGCTGCGGTGGCACCATTTACGGCGATTACTGCGGCTGATTTTCAAGCTGGCCGTTATCGCCCGCGCGACGAACGCCGCACGCAAGAGGCCATGGCCTACGTGCAGGCGTTGGAGGCAGGCGGCGAACGCATGCTGGTGGTCTGGCCGGTACATTGCGTACTCGGCACCTGGGGCCACAACATCGCGCCGGCACTGGCGGCGCAACTGGCTGCCTGGGAGTTGTCGAGCGGGCAGACGTGCGAGAAGGTGCTCAAGGGGCAACATCCGATGACCGAACAGTACAGCGCGTTCCGGGCCGATGTGCCACGGGCCGACGATCCGCGTACCCGGCTCAACACGGCGCTGCTGTCGCGCCTGGGTAGCGGCGACGAACTGCTGGTGGTGGCAGGTGAGGCGCTGAGTCATTGTGTGGCCGCGTCGGGTCAGGACATGCTCGAAGGTTTGGACCCCGCGCGCCTGCGCAATACGGTGTTCCTGACCGACTGCATGAGCCCGGTTACCGGTTTCGAGGCCGCAGGCACCGCCTTTTTGCAGCAATTGCGGTCTCGGGATGTGCGCACCCGGACGGCGCAGGAAGTTGCCGGACTGTTTGCATGACATACCAGCTCGGTCCGGTAGCCTGTATGGTTGCATGCAAGCGCGGGGACGCAGGGTTGTCATGACCGAGCAGGACAACGCGCAGGCCAACGCCACGTCCGACCCGGTGCTGGCGCGGTTTGCGCGCGCCAGTGTTGCGGCCGGCGCAGCGGCGGGCGCGAGCGCCGAACAATTGTTTCAACTGGCCCCGGCCATGCTGACCCGCACGCCTGTGCGCTGGTTGCACGGTTGGTGGATGGTGGTGCAATTCTCCGCCCAGATACTGGTGCTGATGTTGTCACCCTCGAGTTACCGCCGCAGCCAGCATCCGGCGCTGTATCACCAACTGCATGCTGCCAGCGTGCCATTGTTGCCCGGCTTTGTCGCAATGTCGGCGGTGCTCAGCCTGGTGATCATCCGCATCGTTGTGGCGACGGCCCAGTCCTACGGCTTGTCCCAGTACGCGCTGGACGTGCTGGTGCGCACGCTGGTGCTCGAGTTGCTGCCCTTGCTGGTTGCCTTGTATGTGGCCTTGCGCTTCACCATGCCGGCCGGTGAGGCGGTCGCCGAGTTGCGCGAGCAGGGTCAATTACAGGCGCTATGGCGTTCTGGCGGAGATCCGGCGCGGGACGTAATGCTGCCGCGGGTGCTGGGCGGTGTGTTTTCGGTGGTGCTGCTGGCCGCGCTCAGTGCCATCATGGCACTGGTGATGACCTATGTCACGCTGTACGGCTTCACCAACTGGGGCTTTGCTGCCTATACGCGCGATGTCGGACAGGTGTTCAATCCGGCGGCCACGGTGATCCTGTGCATGAAGGCGTTTTTCTTCAGCCTGGTGGTGGCCATTTTGCCGATGGCGCCCGATCCACGCCGTGATGGTGCAGTCCTGCGCCGACGGGATGAAATCAGCCAGCTGGGTCGTCTGTTCACCCTGATCCTGCTGATCGAAGTGTTGTCGCTGATCGGCAACTACTATTGACCCACACCTGCCCATGCCCCAGCCCGCCGATCAACCACCGCCGATACCGCACCTGGAGCTCAAGGCGCGCCTGCTGCTGCTGGTGATGGTAGCGCTGATGGCAGCTGCCATCGGCTACCTGATGTATGCGCGTGGTGCGTTCGAGCGGACGCAGTCGGTGGTACTGATCGCCGACGACTCCGAGGGCATATCGGTGGGCATGAACCTGACCTTTTCGGGTTTTCCCATCGGCCGGGTGGGACGCATCGAGCTGTCGAAAGAGGGCAATGCCCGCATCATCGTGAATGTTTCTCAGAAGGACGCGCACTGGCTGCGCGAGTCCAGTGTGTTCACGATGGAAAGCGGCCTGGTCGGCGGCACGAAGATACGGGCCTTCACCGGCGTGCTCACCGATCCGCCCTTGCCCGATGGCGCCGAGCGCAAAGTGCTGCGAGGCGATGCAGCGGCCGAGATCCCGCGCATGATTGCCAGCGTGCGCGAACTGGTCAATAACCTGGGCGCGTTGACGGGACCGGACGCGCCACTGAACCAGAGTCTGGCCAGTCTGCAACTGGCGGCTCAGAAGCTCAACGGGCCACGTGGTGCGATCGGGGTGCTGCTGGGCAATGATGCCGACGCGCGGCAATTGTCCCAGGCGCTGTCGCGCAGCAATGCGCTGCTGGCGCGACTCGACGGATTGGTGATCAAGGCAGATGGCATTGCCGTGCGCACCGATGGCCTGATTGCCCGTGCCGACGATCAGGTGTTCGGGTCTGACGGCGTGATGCGCGAGACCCACGCCACCGTGGTGCAACTCAATGGTCTGCTGCTGGAGGCCCGCAACAGTCTGAAGAAGGTTGATGCGGTGCTGGTGGAAGCCCAGGCCATCGGCGCGAACACCCGCGGAGCCACCAACGACCTCGGGGCCTTGCGCGCCGACGTCGAGGCCAGTCTGCGCAAAGTCGAGCGCCTGGTCAATGAGATCAATCGCAAGTGGCCGTTTGCCCGTGACGCCGAGATCAAGCTGCCATGAAAACCGTATTGCGTCGCCTGTGCCTGCTGTTTGCCGCCTTGCTGACGGCCTGCGCGGGTGGCCCCCCGCCGCCGGACTGGCAACTCAATGCGCAGGGCGCGATCGAGCGCGCGCAGTACGCCTATCTGTCGGGTAGCAGCACGATCGAGGCCACCGAATTTGCCCGTGCCCGCTCGGAAATTGCGCGCACTGGCCGCGTCGAACTGCTGGCGCGCGCCGAACTGGTGCGGTGCGCAACCCGTGTCGCGAGTCTGGTTCTGGAGCCCTGCCAGGGTTATGAGGCCTTGGCGCAGGATGCGGCGCCGAAGGAGCAGGCCTATGCGAGTTATCTCGCAGGGCAGGTAACAGCGGCCCAGATTCCGTTGTTGCCAGCGCAGCACCAGGCGCTGGCGCGGGTGGGTGCAAATGGGTCAACCGTGGCGTCGCTGGACGATCCCCTGTCGCGCCTGGTCGCAGCTGGGGTTCTGATGCGCCGCGGACAGGCCGACCCTTTGAGCATTGCCACGGCCATCGAGGCGGCGTCGTCGCAAGGTTGGCGTCGTCCGCTGCTGGCATGGCTTGGAGTGCAGGCCCAGCGCGCGGAGCAGGCCGACGACCGCGAGGCGCTGGCGCGCATCCGCCGGCGCATCACGTTGATCGGCGCCGACCCGCCGCGCTGAGGCGCTCGCCGTTTTACCTTTTGGACGCTGCCGGACATGGCGGCGATGCCATTTCCCGCCCAGCATCAGGATCAGGTCCGCGCCGCGGCCCGGCGCGTATCAGAGGTTGCGCAAAACGCCGAGTGCAAACGGCAGGCTGGCCATGCCCAGCAGCGTGGACAGAGTGACCAGGCCGGCCGCGTAGGCGCCGTCGTAACCCATGCGCACCGCGAGTACGTAGCAACTCGAAGCCGTGGGCATGGCAGAGAAGATCAACAAAACGGTTCTCTGTGCCTCGTCCAGACCCATCAGCCGTCCGAGCAGCCAGGCGACGATGGGTAGCCATAAGTGCCGGATCGAGAGCAAAGCCACCGAGAGGATCTTGGCGTCCTTCATGCGTCCCAGTTGCAGGCCGGCGCCGGCCGCCAGCAGTCCCATGGCCAGTGCGGCTGCCCCAATACGTGTGGCGGTCGGCACCAGGATCTCGGGCATCGTGAATCCGGCCAGGTTGGCGATCAGTCCGGCCAAGGTGGCCAGTATCAGCGGATTGCGCACCAGTTCGCGCACAAAGCCCCGCTGGGCGTGGCGCGCCATCGGCCAGACCGCGCCGACGTTGAGCAGTGGCACGCACACGCCGATCAGCACCGCAATCAGCACGGTACCGGAACCGCCCAGCAGGCGTTCGGCCAGCGCCAATGCGATAAAGGTATTGAAGCGGAACGCCACCTGGGCGCCCGCTGCATGCTCATGCCTGTCGATGCGTGGGCCGATCCAGGGCAGATAGGGCAACACATAGGCCATTGCGATACCGCTCAGGCAAAGTCCCCAGCCCGCAAACACCAGTGCCGACGTGGCTCCCAGATCGAGCGGGCTGCGCACGATGGAGTAGAACAAGAGGACCGGAAACAGCAGGTAGTAGACGACGTTCTCGATCGGCCCCCAGACGCTGCGGTTCAGCGCGGTGTAGCGACAGACCAGAAATCCGATCAGGATCAGCGAGAAATCGGGAAACAGGAGTTGAGCGTAATTCACCGTTTGGAGCATACCAAGCGCGGCGACGCACCGCATCTGCAGTTTTCGCCGGTATGCAGCGCGGGCGCACGCATCGGGCCGCAGCCGTTACCATCGGTCGCCAGACCCGGCTGTGCTGGACGTCCTGGATGCACCAGGGCAATTTTGGCCTGTCGCACGCCCACCCTTTTACCCACCATGCCAGCGGCAATTCCCAACCCGACCGACCTGATTGCCATTGATGCCTTCACTGACATGGTGTGGCTGGAGCAGGGCCTGTCCAGAAACACGCTGGCCGCTTATCGGCGCGACCTCGTATTGCTGTCGGCGTGGTTGCAGCCGCAGACAATTGAATTGCTCGATGCAGGCGAGCCGCAGCTCAACGCCTATTTCGCGGCGCGCCATGTGCAGACCAAGGCAAGCACGGCGAATCGGCGGCTGACGGTTTTCAAGCGCTTTTTCCGATGGGCCTTGCGCGAGCAACGGATCACTGTTGATCCGACGCTCAAGCTGCAGACGGCGCGCCAGGCCTTGCGCGTGCCCAGGTCGTTGACCGAGGCGCAGGTTGAGCGCTTGCTGGGCATGCCCGATGTGTCGACCTTGCTCGGCGTGCGCGACCGCACGATGATTGAACTGATGTATGCCAGCGGCCTGCGCGTGAGCGAACTTGTCGGCCTGCGTGTGCTCAACATCAGCCTGCAGGAAAACGTGCTGCGGGTGTTCGGCAAGGGTAACAAGGAGCGCCTGGTCCCCTTTGGCGAAGAGGCCAGCGCATGGCTGGGCCGCTACCTGGAGCAGGTCCGTCCGCAGTTGCTCGGCCCACGCCAGACCGTGGCGCTGTTTGTCACCAGCAGCGGTATCAATGCGGGCAGCGCCATGTCACGCGTGATGTTCTGGAATATCGTCAAGAAATATGCACGGCAGGCGGGCCTGGCGACTGCCCCCTCGCCGCATACGTTGCGCCACGCTTTTGCCACGCACCTGCTCAACCATGGTGCCGACCTGCGCGCGGTGCAGATGTTGCTTGGCCATGCCGACATATCGACGACGACGATCTACACGCATATCGCGCGCGAGCGGCTCAAGTCATTACATGCGCAACATCACCCGCGCGGGTGACGCGAAGCGCCGGTCCGACAATGCATATTGGCGCATGATGCGTCGTTGGCGCGGCACAATGGTGCCTGGCGCATTGCGCAACCCGGCAGGAGGCGGATATTCATGGGCGACAGTGGCGGGCTGGCTGCATGGCTGGCCGATCGCGGTTTTTATGCTGGCCTGATCCTGTTGCTGTTGGGTGTGGGTCTGTTGCTGGCGCTGGTGCGTCGCAACCGGTCGCGTCCCGATGCAGGGCCCAAGCCATCGCTCAGGCGGTCTGCGCGCAAAGGCAAACGGTCACCCTGACACTGTACTTTTTGCTCAGTCTGCGTGCCAGATTTCCTGCATTGCGGCTTCGAAATTACGCGCGATCGTGTCCTGCTCGGGATGGCGACCGCCCAACATGACGACACGGCCGGCCACGAAAACTTCGCACAGGCCCGGCTCGCCAGAGCCAAAGACCAGTGCATCGAGTTGGTGTGTTGCGGGTATGCCGCGCAGCGCCGGTGCTGTGGTGTCGAGCACCAGCGCGTCGGCCCGGGCGCCGCGCACCAGGCCCCAGGCCGACTGGCCACTGGCGCCCCCGCCCGCACTGAGCGCTGCGTCGAACAGCCGGGCTGCGGTCGAGGTTTGTTGACCCGGCGCGGCCGCCACATTGCGTTTGCGGTGAACCAGGCGCTGGCCGTATTCGAGCCAGCGCAGCTCTTCAGGCCAGTTGCGCACCACATGGCTGTCCGATCCGATGGCCATCGGCACAGCGGCCTTGAGCCAGAGCGCCAGGTCGGTCAGACCGTCACCCAGATTGCCCTCGGTGGCGGGACAGATCACGATGCCGGCGCCGCTACGCGCCACGGCGACGATCTCGTGCGCCGTGGCATGGGTGGCATGCACCAGTTGCCAGCGCGTATCGGGTGCCAACTCCGCGCACAGATAGTCGATCGGGCGCCGGCCGGTGGCTTTCAGGCAGTCGTCGACCTCGGCAGTCTGCTCCGCCACGTGAATATGGATCGGCATTGGCGTATCGCCAACCAGTTTCATCAGCTCGTGGATGGCCGACGCCCCGGCAGCGCGCAACGAGTGCACGGCGACGCCAGCGTTGACACGGGCGCGTCCGCTGCCCTGCAGCGTGCGGCAAAACGCGTGCACCATCGCGGGCGATCCGGCAAAGCGGCGCTGGTCGTCGCGTAACTGGGGCTGGGCGAAGCCGGCGCGCTGGTACAGCACCGGCAGCAGCGTCAAGCCGATGCCGGAGTCCTGGGCGGCGTCGGCAATGGCCCAGGCCATCGTTGCCGGGTCGGTATACGCCGTGCCATCGACGTCATGGTGCAGGTAATGAAACTCGCAGACCTGGGTATATCCGCCGCGCAGCAGCTCCACATACAGCTGGGCGGCAATGGCGCGCATCTGCCGGGGCGTGATGCGCTGGGCCACCCGGTACATGCGTTCGCGCCAGGACCAGAAGTCGTCCGACTCCGATTCGCGGCGCTCTGACAGGCCGATGAACGCACGCTGAAACGCATGACTGTGCGCGTCGACCAGACCCGGTAGCAGCGGTCCGTCCAGCTTGCGCGCATGGGCCGGGGCCTGTACGACATCGGTGCTGATGCGATCCCAACAACCCTGGCTGTCGACGCCGAGCAGTACCGACGATTGCCAGCGGCCGTCAATCCAGGCCTGCGGGGCCCATAACGTGTGGTGCTCAGACATGGGGCCTCCAATCGAGCATGGTCTGCACCAGCGCGCGCAGCGTCGGCTCGAGATCGGCAGCGCGCGCGGGATCGAGTGCATAGGGCGGCACTTCCTGCATGTAGGTGCTCCAGCACATTTCCAGCTGGATGGCATGGATTCCGTTGTGCGGCTGGCCATGGTGGCGGGTGATATGACCGCCCTTGAAGCGGCCGTCGGTCACCTGCGTGAACCGGTCCTGGGTTTGTATGACCTGCATCAGCGCGGCGCGCAGGTCGGGAGCACAACTCGCGCCGTTGACCGTTCCCAGGTTGAGGTCGGGCAACTTGCCTTCGAACAGCCATGGCAGTGCCGACTTGATGCTGTGGCCGTCGAACAGCACCGCGTGGCCATGTTCGGCCCGGATGCGCGCGAGTTCCTGCGCCAGGGCGTCGTGATAAGGCTGCCAGTAGGTCTGGCGTCGGCGGGCAATTTCCGTCGGATCAGGTGCCTGTCCCTCGTGATAGATGGGTTCGCCCGTGAAAAATCGGGTCGGGCATAACTCGGTGTTGTTCGCACCGGCATACATGGGCGTGTTGTCGGGTGCGCGGTTGAGGTCGATCAGAAAGCGCGAATACCGCGGCACGATCAGGCTGGCGCCCAGGTCCCTGGCAAACGCATACACCCGTTCGAGGTGCCAGTCGGTGTCCTCGACGTCGAGTGCGCGGGGAAGATAACGATGCTTCTGGTCGACCGGCAAACGTGTGCCGACATGCGGGACGCTGATCAGCAGTGGCCCGATGCCGCGGTGCAGTGTGTAGATGATGTCTGTCATGCGGTGGCGTCGTTGCCGCCGACGACAACACGCCGGCATGGGTTGTGGCCAAACCAGTAGGCCAGCTCGTGCGGATGCTCCAGGTCCCAGACTGCAAAATCGGCGCGTTTGCCCGTCGACAGCCGACCGCGGTCAAGCAGGCCGAGCGCGCGAGCTCCGTTGGCAGTGACGCCCCGCACAGCTTCTAGTGGGGTCAAACGAAACAGCGTGCAGGCCATGTTGATCATCAGCAGCAACGACAGGCCGGGACTGGAGCCGGGGTTGTGATCACTGGCCAGTGCAATGGGTACACCGGCCGCGCGCAGGGTCTCGATCGGCGGCAGGCGGGTTTCGCGCAGGTAGTAATAGGCGCCGGGCAGAAGCACCGCCACCGTGCCGCTGGCGCGCATGGCGGCAATGCCCTCACTGCTGAGCCATTCCAGGTGATCGCAGGACAGCGCGGCGAATTCGGCCGCCAATGCCGCACCGCCCTGATCGCTGAGCTGCTCGGCATGCAGCTTGATCGGCAGGCCGAGTGCGCGTGCGGCCTCGAAGACGCGCCGGGTCTGCGCCAGTGTGAACCCGATGTTCTCGCAGAATGCGTCGACCGCGTCGATCAGGCCCTCGGCGTGCAGCGTCGGCATCCATTGGCAGAGTGCGTCGACGTAGTCGTCGGCCCGCCCGTCGAACTCCGGTGGCAGTGCATGCGCGGCCAGGTAACTGGTGAACACCGAGAGCGGCAACTCGCGTCCCAGCGTCCGGGCAATCGACAGGCAACGACGCTCGTGTTCGAGGCTCAGTCCATAACCCGACTTGATCTCGACGCTGGTCACCCCTTCGGCGAGCAGGCTGCTGGCGCGTTTGCGGGCAGACGCGAGCAACTGCTGTTCGCTGGCCGCACGTGTGGCGGCTACGGTGGAGCGGATGCCGCCGCCAGCGCGTGCGATTTCCGCGTAGCTGGCGCCTTGCAACCGCATTTCGAACTCACGCGCGCGCTGTCCGCCGTAGACCAGATGGGTGTGGCAGTCGACCAGACCGGGCGTCACCAACGCCCCGCCCAGGTTGATCTCGTCCGTGGTCTGGCTGCGCATCGCGGCCGGCATGTCTTGCAGTGTGCCGACCCAGGCCAGTTGACCCGATTGCACCAGCAAGGCGCCGTTGTCGACCATGCCCCAATCGCTATCATCGGCCAGAGTGGCGAGACGGGCGTTGTGCCAGAGTGTTGTTCTGGTCATGGCGTCATCCTTGCGGTGTGAAGCCGAGCCACAGCGATGTGCCCGCACTGCCGGATTCGGGTTCGAAAAACCATGGACCTGTATGGGCGGCGTCGTCCCAAAACAAGTGGTGAGCCGCAACGGCATATCTGTCCGCACCACGTTGCCAGTGGCCGGCGACCGTGGTGTACAGGCCGCGCATGGTGTGCTGCGTGTTCCAGGCGATGCCGGCGTGCGCCAGTGTCATCTCGGAGCTACCGCCAATGGTCATCAGGTTGAGGTCCTGGGTCGGCCCATTGATAAGGCGGCAGTCGGGCGCATGTGCGCCATCAAAACTCAGCACTGCATCGCCGGGACGAAGTTCATGGAGGGTCGGGCCGAATTGCAATCTGACTCCCGCGCCGTTGAGCACGGCAAACCAGCGCGCGACACCGGTGAAGGCGGAGAACGGCCCGTCGCGGTCGATGTCGGCACGGCTGATGCGCAGTTGCCAGGTTCCGATGGCAGGCCACACCAGCAACTCGCGCGTTTGTCCGCCATCGTTGCGCCAGGCTTGCGGCGCCACCGAATGGGCATCTATCAGGTGCAGACTCATGGTGTGAACTGCCCCTCGAGACGATAACGCGAGCCAGGATGCACCAGGCGCGCCAGCGTGATGGGCACGTTGCGGTTGACGGTGCGCCGCACGATGATCAGGCAGGGT
>JBKJRR010000411.1:0-3628 GCA_046594635.1 Burkholderiaceae bacterium | reverse complement strand
CCAGGTTTTGCCAGCGCGTGGTGATCTGGCGCGAGGCCTCCAGGCCATCCATCTCGGGCATCTGCACGTCCATCAGCACCACGTCGTAGGCCTGGCGCTCGAGCGCCTCCATGGCCTCCACGCCATTGCTGGCCAGATCAGCCCGGTAGCCCATCTGCTGCAGCAACCGCAGCGCCAGCTTCTGGTTCACCACGTTGTCTTCCGCCAACAGAATGCGCAGCGGATGGCGCTCGGCCATGCCCGGGTCCATCTTTGGCTTGGTCTTGGGTTCGGGCGCCCTGGGCGCATCGTCACCACCGAGCAAGGTCATCAGCGTATCGAACAGCATCGACTGGCGTAGCGGTTTGGCCAGCGTCGTCTTGAACAGGTCTCCGCCTTCGGCAGCCGCCTCCTTGCGTCCGAGCGAGGTAAACAGCACCAGCGGCAGTTCCTTGTTCAGGGTACGCACCGCCCGGGCCAGTTCCACGCCGTCCATCTCGGGCATGTGCATGTCCAGGATGGCCAGGTCGAACTTCTCGCCAGCCTTGAGCCATTCCAATGCCTGAAGCGGGAATTCAGTATCTTGCGGCTTCATGCCCCAGCGTTGGGTCTGCAGCTTCAGAATCTTGCGGTTCGTCGCGTTGTCGTCCACCACCAGCAGCCGTCTGCCCGCTAAGGCTGGTTGTTCCCCCACAAAGCTGCGCCGCGCGCTGTCAGGCAACTCCGCCTTGGGCGCGGCAATGGTGAACCGGAACGTGGAACCCTGCCCTGCCCCCTGGCTCTCCACCCACATGGTGCCGCCCATCAGTTCGGCCAGCCGCTTGCTGATCGCCAGTCCCAACCCGGTTCCACCGTATTTGCGCGTCGTCGACGAGTCTGCTTGGCTAAAACTCTGAAACAGCTTGGCCTTACCCGCCTCGGAGAGTCCGATACCGCTGTCGCGCACCGCAAACTCCAGTTGCGGCTTGCCGTCATCGGATCCGATCGCCTGCACCGTCAGCACCACCTCGCCCTCTTCGGTGAACTTCACCGCGTTGGACAGCAGGTTCAGCAGGATCTGGCGCAGGCGCGTCACGTCGCCGTCCACTGCCGCCGGCACCTCGCCCTCGAAAAGATAGGCGATCTCCAGCTTCTTCTCGTTGGCCCGCCCTGCGATCAGGTCCAGCGCCGACTCGACACATTCGCGCAAGTCGAACGGGTGCGCCTCCACATCCATCTTGCCGGCCTCGATCTTGGAGAAGTCCAGGATGTCGTTGATGATGGTCAACAGCGCTTCGCCGCTGTCTCGGATGGTGCCGGCAAAGTCGCGCTGTTCGGCATCGAGCTTTGTATCCAGCAGCAGCCCGCTCATGCCGATCACCGCGTTCATCGGCGTGCGGATCTCGTGGCTCATCGTGGCCAGGAAACTGCTCTTGGCGGCGTTGGCGGCTTCGGCCGCGGCCCTGGCCTCCTGCGTCTCCTTGAACATGCGCGCGTTCTGGATCGCAATCACGGCCTGTCCCGCAAACGTCTCAACCAAGGCGATTTCCTTGTCTGTGAAAGCTGGCCAACTGCGCTCTGTAAAGCTCCGCACGATGAAGAAGCCACCCATCGGCCGGTCTTGCCACAGCATCGGGGCAATCACCACCGAGTAGTTCCCGATCCGCTTGACCATGCGCCGCATGAGGTCGGGCACATCGTCGCCGTGTTCCGCGTCGGGGCAATGCAAGACGCTGCGCCGGCGCACCGCTTCACCGATGATGGTTTGCTCCAACGGCCGCGGCGTAAACCCGCGTGCTGCGTGCGCGCCCCGCTCGCCCAGCGTGGCGCCCAGGTACACCAATCCGTCCTCGCCGATCGTCAGCACACTCAAATCGCTGCAGGCTACCAGGCGCTGGCAACTGCGCAGGATCGTGTCAAACACCGGCGACGCGTCCGCTACCGAATTGCTGATGACGCGCAGCACCTCGCCGGTCGCCGTCTGAAGCTCCAGCGCCTCCTTTGTCTCATTG
The DNA here is from genome assembly GCA_046594635.1 of Burkholderiaceae bacterium. Lineage (GTDB taxonomy): Bacteria > Pseudomonadota > Gammaproteobacteria > Burkholderiales > Burkholderiaceae_C > CAISIP01. The sequence goes on along the minus strand of JBKJRR010000411.1, from coordinate 1,658 downwards.
AACAGTCGCACGTTCTCGATCGCGATCACCGCCTGATCGGCAAAGGTCTGCAGCAGCGTGACCTGGTGCGACGCAAAGGGCCCCGGGTCCTTGCGCGTGACACTGATCATCCCGACGGCCGATTTGTCGCGCAGCAGCGGGCAGAACACCAGGCTGCGGTAGCCTCGGGCCCGGGCCAGATCGCGCAACTGCACAGGAACGCTGTTCGCAGCCTCGGTATCGGTGATGAGCGTCGATTCACCCCTTGCAATGGCATCGCCGAACGGGAATGCGGCCAACGCGATCGGGAACGTCGCCCGCAACGCCGCGTCACCCTCGGGGTTGGTCGTGGTGAACGCCACCAGATGCAGCGTGTCGTCGACGATGCGCGCCACCATCGTCGAGTAGCCACTGAGCAGTCGGTTGGAGCTTCGCGCTATGGCGTCGAACACCGGTTGCACGTTGTCGGGCGAGCTGGCGATGACTTTCAGTATCTCGGCTGTAGCGGTCTGTCGCTCCAACGCCTCGTTGGTCTCGCGGAACATCTTCGCGTTCTGGATTGCGACCACCGCCTGGTCGGCAAAGGTGGCCAGCAGCGCCTGCTCCTTGGCACTGAAGCCGTCGCCCGCGTTGCGATTGACCACGATGGACCCAATGCAACGGTCGCCAGCGAACATCGTGGCACCCATCTGCGCATAACTGAACCCGATCGCCAGCGCCGGCGCCCGAGCCGACGGGCCTGCCTTGGGGTCCTTCAGCACATCGCTGAAGTGGTACACGCCCTTGCCACGTCGCATCCAGGCCGCCTCCTTGGCACTGAGCTGCAGTGGGTATGTCTTGGTGCCCAAATCCCGGATCGCGGCAAGCTGCGCTTCGCTGAAAGAAGCATCGAGGCTCTCGGGCGTTTGCCGCTGCGCCGCAAGATGCAACGTGTTGTCGTCGTGCAGCAGGTTCAGCGCCTGGGAAGTGCCGCCGAACAGCCGGCCGCAGCTCTCCAGAATCTTGTCGAACACTGGCTGCGCATCAGCCATCGACTGCGCCACGACCTGCAGCACCTCCGACGTTGCCGTTTGCTGCAGCAGCGTTTCCGACACTTCGCGGTTGCGCAACTCCAGTTCCTTGAACAGGCGCGCGTTCTCGATCGCGATCACCGACTGGTCGGCAAAGGTCTGCAGCAGAGCTGTCGCCTTGTCGTCGAACTCGCCGGGCACATGGCGTGCCACGACGATCGAGCCGATGGCCTGCCCGGCCTGAAGAATGGGGACCGCCAGCAGGCTGCGAAAGTCGGCAGACCGGGAAAACGCACTGAGCTCGTACTGGGTGTCCTGCAACGCGTCGGGGATCACGACCGGTGCCTTGGTCAGGATGCACCGGCCATGCGCCGAACCCATGTCCGCCTGGCGCGGAAACGCCGCCTGCATGGCGGCCTTCGCCTCAGGCGACGTGCCGTGAAAACCCACCAGGTGCATCAGCTCGCCATCAAAGCGCGTGGTTGCGCCCGTGGTCCCGCCGCACAGCGCGCGCGCGCGCTCGGCGATGGCGTCGAACACCGGCGTCACGTCGGTGGGCGACTGGCTGATGACGCGCAGGATGTCGGCGCTCGCGGTCTGGCGTTGCAGCGCGGCCTGGGTCTGGTCGAACAGCCGCGCGTTGTTCAGCGCGATCACCGCCTGCTGCGA
>JBKJRR010000336.1:0-3605 GCA_046594635.1 Burkholderiaceae bacterium | reverse complement strand
TCTTTCTCTTTCATGACGCTGAACACATGATCGGTGAACTTGCCGCCGGGCATGTGGCGAATATGCAAGTCGATGGCCGGCCCGTTGTGCCGGCCATTGGCCATCGAATAACTGCGTCGCGAACCGTCGCGCAGGATGAACTCGACATATTGACCCGCGTGGTAGATGAACGGATCATTGGCAGGCAATTGAAGCCGTACCAGCATCACGTCGTGCGACAGACGCTCAAGTGTGCTCACGCGCGCTGGCATCTTGCGGATCGGGAATGCGCCGGCTTCGGTGACCTGTCGCGATTCAAGCACTACGTCACTTTGCGGCACTCCGCAGCACGTGAGGACATAGCCGTTGGCTTCTTCCTCGTCGCTCAAGGCCTTGCTTTGATGGGCGCCGTGCACGACGGTACCCTCGAGCCTCTTGCACTTGCAGGAGCCACATGCGCCGTCCTTGCATCCGTATGGCAGGCCGATGCCCTGACGGATGCCGGCTGCCAGCATCGGCTCGTCGGCATTGACGGTGAAGGTACGCCCGCTGGGCAAGATCGAAATCTGGAATGTCATCGGTTCGGTATCCTTGGCGCTTCTCAAACTGGAACCCCTGATTTTGCCCTCAAACCAAAACCCTCTCGGAGCGCTGCCAGCGCGCTTTCGCAGGCAGCGTGTGCTCATTGTCGGCTGCGGCGATATCGGCATGCGTGTCGCCAGCGGATTGCACGGTCGTGTGCATCTCATGGCACTGACTTCTACCGGTGAACGCGCTGGCGCGCTGCGTGAACTCGGCGTTCGGGTCTTGCGCGGTGATCTGGACCGGCCCTCCAGCCTGCGTCGCCTGGCTGGCTTGGCCGACCGCGTCATTCACCTGGCGCCACCAAGGTCCGAAGGTTGGACCGACACCCGCTCCCGCGCACTGGTCAACGCCTTGCGCCGGCGCACTGCGCCGCAGGCACTGGTCTATGGCTCCACCAGCGGCGTGTATGGCGATTGCGCAGGTGCACGGGTCACGGAGACACGCATGTTGCGCGCTGACACACCACGCGCTCGGCGGCGCGCGGATGCGGAGCGCTGGGTGCGATTTTTCGGACGCACTAGCGGTGCGCGCGCCAGCATCCTGCGTATTCCGGGCATCTACGCGCCGGACCGAGTCGGAGGAACGCCGCACAAACGCCTGGCAGCTGGAACGCCTGTGCTGCGCAGTGAGGACGACGTGTACACCAACCATATTCACGCCGATGACCTGGCGCGCGTTTGCATACTGGCGCTGTGGCGCGGTCGGCCTCAACGGGTTTACAACACCTGTGACGACACCTGCCTGAAAATGGGCGACTACTTCGACCTGGCAGCCGACATGTATGGTCTGCCACGTCCCCCGAGACTGGCGCGGGCCGCGGCAGCGGCCGCGCTTCCCTTGGGTTTGCTCAGTTTCATGGGTGAATCACGCCGGCTGGACAACACGCGACTCAAGCGCGAACTGAAGCTGGCGCTGCGATATCCGACGGTCGCCCAGGGCTTGCGCCCGCCATGAGGTCGGCGCCGTCATCCGGCCCCGTCAGAGCGTCAGATGCCTGCGGGCTTGCGATAACTGCGCTGGCGGTCGACGGCCCGCAGGCGGATCGCGCGGATGTCCGCGCCCTGCAACACGGTAAGCGTGATCTCGGCCTCTGGGTCGGAACGGTCCCATAACTTCTTGTACAAGGCCTCCAGCGAGTCGACCTTGGTGCCGTCAACCGCCAGTACCAGATCGCCCGGCTGCAAGCCGGCCCGCTGCGCCGGACTGTTCTTGCTGATGCGCACGATCTGCACCCGGCCGGACTGCTCGGTCGACGAGATGCCGATCCACGGGCGATGGCTGCGCATGGTGGTGCCGGTGTTGCGCAGTTCGTCAAGGATCGGCTTGAGCAGATCGACCGGCACAAACATGTTGCCTGGCAGCCGGCGCTCACCGCCCATCACGTCGCCGACGAACAGGCTGCCGATGCCCACCAGTTCACCTTGCTGGTTGAACAAGGGTGCGCCGGAGTGGTTGGCGATCGGCGGGCTGGTGAATGCGGCGGCATCGATGTGGTATTCCCAGTAGCCGGAGAATGGCCTCTTGCTGACCAACTGAACCATGTTCAGGTCGCTGTCCGAGCCGTCGGCCTGTATGCCCGAGACCGCCATCAGCGGAGTGCCGGTACGCTGGTCGGACAGGCTGCCCAGTGCCACGGGCTCGATACCCTCCAGTGGCAAAAGGGCGCGTACCAGGCCGAAGCCGGTGGCCTGGTCGTAAGCTACGGCTTGTGCCGGCAACGTCTTGTTGTCCTGGGTGACGATCTGGATATCCTGCGCTTCGAGCATCAGGTAGCCGATGGTCAGGATCAGTCCGTTCTTGTCGATCACCACGCCCGAACCCGTGCGTGCACGTCCGAGCGTGTCGGCCGATGAAGCGTCATCTCCGACCGCTACGCGCAGGCCGACGACGGCCGCGTTAGCCCGGTTTAGCCGCTCGATCTGCGTTTGTGCCGCGGGCGCTGCCGGCTCTGTGGCGGCAGTTGCCCAGGGCCAACACAGCGATAGGATCAGGGACAGCCCGAGTCGTCGGGCAAAGTGGAGCAGGCTGTGCAGGTCGCGCATGGTGAACCCCTGTGACGTCGATCCTCGATAGACGAGAGAATGCGCCGGTTTTGTCGGCGTGGCAAGCGTAGTGTTGCCAGTGGGGCTGTTTGGTCGGGACCGCGCCCACAGCGGGCACTGCGTCAGCCCTGATCCGCAGCCTGAAGGGTCGCGACGTGTTGCGCAATTTCGGGCAGGCTGTCGAACAGCCGATCGGGTCGGGCCTGCACGATCGGCACACCCGCGTTATAGCCATAGCTGACAGCCCAGGCGGCAACCCCGGCGTTTCGGGCGGCCTCTACGTCGACGGTCGAGTCGCCGATATGGGCCATGTCGTTGCTTCGGCAATCGAACCGCTTTCGCACATGGTCGATCACCGAGTAATGGGGCTTCTTGTGGGCCAGGGTGTCGCCACCGATCAGCAGGTCAAAGAAGCCATCGAGCCCGGCGGCGCGTAACACCTTCTCCGCGAAGACTTGCTCCTTGTTGGTTACGCAGACCAGTCGCATCCCGGCCGCGCGCAACGCCTGCAGCGTGGGTACGCAACCCGGATAAGGTCGGGCCATCGTGCCGGCCACTGTTGCGTAGTGATGTTCGAAGCGTTGCAACAGATATGCTGTGTCCATGCCGGCATCGGTTGCGCCGTGCGTCGACGTCGCAGCGTACTGATCTGCCGGCGCAGCGTCGGCCAGCAGGCCGTGCATCAGTACCAGAGCACCGCCACCGATGCGACGGGTGATCTGCTCGACAGAGTGGGGCGGCAAACGGGCATCGGCCAGTGTTGCGTTGGCGGCGTAGGCGATTTCACCCGCGGTGTCGACCAGCGTGCCGTCGAGGTCGAAACTGAGCAACTTGTAGTGCATGGAAATCTTGGTGGGCGTTGCTTCAGGCGTTGCGGAATGCCGGTATGCCAAAAAGCCATCACCACGTCGATTCATCCCCGCCAGGGTGAGGCCGCAACCACACTCAAGCTTGAAGCCCGCATGAATGCTTGTTGTTGTGGTGTCACGACGCTAATAT
>JBKJRR010000241.1:0-10753 GCA_046594635.1 Burkholderiaceae bacterium | reverse complement strand
GCCCTGCGAGCTTGCTTGGGAGCGGCCCTGCGCAAAGCTCATGGCTTCGCCCCGGCTTTGAGTGCGGTCTGCTGGAACACCGGATGCTCCTTGCGCGGATGGAAACCATGGCAGCTGTCGCACTGGCTGACCACTTTTTCCTTGTCAGGCTTGGCGCCTGCGTGGCAGGTGCGGCAAGACTTGAGATCGGGGATCAGAACATCCGAGGACAATTTTGAGGTTTCTGCGCTGTGGCAGGTGACGCAATCGGCATTCTTGTGCTGCGTATGCGAGAACAGCGACTTGGGCATCCAGTGTGCGGTCGACACGATCGCCGGCACCTGCCAGCGCACCTGCGCCTTGGGCGACGCCTTGTCGGCCTGCACCGCATGACAGGTCGTGCATACGCCATTGGTTTTCGCAAACATGTGCTGGAACGTGCTGCGACTTTGCTGCTCGACCCAGCGTCCGGCCGAGGTCGACTGAAACGCCGGTGCGCTGGCCGTGGGACGTTGCAGCAACGAATTGAAGGTAATCAGCGGCACCGGATAACGGTCCACCGCCAGGCTGGCGTAGATCTCGCGCACCGCCACCTCGACCACAGCCGGACTGGCGTGTGGCACCTCGCGCTCGGGCGACTGAGGGTCGACCGACAGGCGATGGCAGGACTGGCAGTTCTTGGCCATCGTGACCGGCTCAAACCGCGCACCTGCGGCATCGAGCGCATGGCAACTCGCACATTCGAGTACGACCCGCCCGCCGGTGGTTGCCGGTCCGGTAGGGCTCTTGATGCCAGCTTTGGCCAAATGGATGTCATGCGGAAATACCAGTCCGGAGTCCTCGCGCAACTTCGGCGTCTGGCGCACGCGCAACACCGTCCTGGCGTCATCTCGCTGACGCACCGACAGACGGAACTCAGGATGTTCGCGCGCAAAGTCGGACACATTGGCCTGCGTCGTCAACGGCGCATAGGTACGGATATTGCCATGGCACTGTGCACACCCCACCGTGTCAGTGGTACGCATGCCGGCCTGACCCTGGTGCTCCTTGTGGCAGGTGGCACAACGTTGTCCGGTGATGGTGTTGTGCGCCACCGTCGGGTCGCTCACATGGTCACCGACATTCTTGTGGCAATGGGTACAACTGGCATCGGTCACGCGCTCGAACGGTTTGTCGTGGCAGTTGCGGCAGTCCTGCGCAATACCCTGGTGCGCCGACGAGATGTTGCCCGGATTCCAGAAGGTATCGAGTTGTTTGCCATGCGCGCCGACCCAGCGCTGCATCTGCACCTGCATACGCGCGACGTCGGTGGCCGGCATCTGTGGCGTCCGGGCAGCATCTGCTGGCATTGCCGCGCTTGCCGCCGGCTGGTACGCGTGCCAGACCGGCCAGGCGCCACACAACACCAGCACCGTCAGACTCAGCACCCAGGCCAACGCGCGACGCGACAACCAGCCCGGCACCAACCCCACCTGCATGCCGGCCGTCTTCGCGGCACCCATACCCGGCACGGCGGCACGCAAGGCATATGAGAGTGTCAGTCGCGAATCCGGCGTATCGGGCCCATCCACGATTTCCTCGACGATGAAGTCGTACGGGCCGATCGTGATCTTCTGCCCCACCACCAGGCGCACGTTGGTCTGGGCCCTCTGGTCGATCGCAACCGGGCCGGTGGCTTCAAGGTACAAGGCGCCATCCTCGGCGCGGCGAATCAACGCATGTTCGAGCCGGATACGGGGGTCCGGCAGGAAAATCTTGCATGCCGCCGCGCGGCCCAGACTGAGTGTTTCGCCGGACACGGCCCGACCCACCCGCGCACCGACCTGGGTTTCGTCCGGAAAAATGGTTTCGACCAGTTTGCAGCGAATCATGTCCTGGTCACCAGTAAATGAACACCGAGACGATATGGCTTGTCAGCGCGAACAGCAACGCGAACGACAAGGGCACGTGGATCAGCAGCCACAGGCGAAGTCGCGCAAGTGAACGCAACTCGGCGCGGATCTTGTCGACTGCGGTGCGCCGACTCAGCATCAGGCCATGCACTTCGCGCCCCTGGCGGGCCTGCTCGTCCTTGAGTTTGCGATTGAGTTGCTGCATGCGTTCGACCGCGCGGCGGGTCGGACAACGCCGCGACAGCGTCTTGAAAGCGTGCTGGATCACACTGCCGTGCAGGCGCGTATTCTGAGCTGCAGCCTGGACCAGGCTGTTGAATTCATCCGGCAATTGCAGCGCCAGGCGCGCCGCCTGCTGGTCGACTTCCTGGATCTGCAACAGCAAGGTGGGCACGTCATCCTCACCCATGTTGGCCGTCATGCGGGTGGGCTCGCCCAAAAACACAAACACTCCGTAGATGCCGCTGAACACCACCATCAGCATCAGCAGATAGGCCAGTGTATGCAGGTTCATGCCGATTTCGAAGCCGGTGTGCAGCGTCGCCACCACCACCAGCGCCAGGCCAAGATAGACATGGGCTGACAGCCAGCCCTGGGTCATCGACATCGACGCTCGATAGCGCCGCTTGCGCACGCCCAGCCACAGCAGCCAGACAATCGTGAGCGCGGCCAAAGTACCCAGCGCGTACCCCATCAGCGTGCCGCCATAACCGAGCCCGCCGGGGGTCTGGAAATGGGTGTGCCGATGCCAGATGTAAGCGCCGATTGACACGACGCACAACATCACCGCCAGCTTCAGATAGCGGTAGTTCTTGTACTCGAGAAAACTGCGGTGTCGCATCCCTCGGGGGTCCTCCAAGCAACGCGTCCCCGCCAGGGTCGCGATCTTCTACGCTAACAGACTGACGACCGATTTGGTCCAATTCGGACGCGAAGACGCCATGAGCAAAATCGTAACTCATTGTAGGTTGGGGCCGCGCAAACACCAGCTTTTTCACATCGCAGCGTGCGGCCAGCGTTGCAATCGCGCACTGGACACCCAGCGCGAATCGGCACTCTGCGCAACCGTCAGAGCCGCGCACGCACAGCGCAGAAATCGCGCCAGAAACGCGCCTCCTGGGTGGTCGCGAAGTTGATGCGCATCAACGTGCTGGGCTGGCGACGGGCGTGAAAAAGTGCACCGGGCGCCAGCAGATAACCCAGGTCAAGCATGCGCTGCGACAGGGCGTCGGTGTCCACTGCGGTATCGACCCAACCGAACAGTCCGGCAGGTTCAGCCGCGAAATGGCAGTCCGATTGCAGGGCCAGTGTCACGCTGCGCGCCCGCGCCTGGTCCAGCCGCACCCGGATGCGCTGCGCATGCCGGCGCAGCTGACCCTGGTCGATGCACCAAGCCAGCGCCTTCTCCAGCAGCGCCGGTGTGGTCAGCGTGGACAGGAGCTTGGTGTCGAGCAGTTGCTCCACCAGGTGTGGCGGCGCCGCCAGGTAACCGACACGCCAGTTGGGCGCCAGGATCTTGGCGAATCCACTGACATAGATCGTGCGTTGCAGTCCATCCAGCGCACACAGGCGGATCGCCGACTCCGGCGCGATATGGCTGTAAGTGTCATCCTCGACGATATGAAAGTTGTACTGATTGGCGAGCTGCACCACCCGGTGTGCGCTGCCCGGTGTCAGGCAATAGCCGGTCGGGTTGTGCAACACACTGACGCTGACGAACAACTTGGGTCGGTGCAGTTCGCAATAACGCGCCATCACCTCAAGATCGGGGCCGCGTTCGCCGCGCGGCACCGGCAGGATGCGCATGCCCAGCGACTCCAGCCGCGCGAACTCGATCGCCCAGCCCGGCTCCTCGACCATCACATGGTCACCGGCGCGCAGCAGGCTGCGGCTGACGATGTCCAGCGCATGGGTGGCGCCCACCGTTGTGATGATCTGCGCCGCTTCGGCCTGGATGTCGATACCGGCCAGCTTCTTGGCCAGCGCCCGCCTCAACCCCGAGTCGCCCGCCGGCTCACCGTATTGCAGCGACAAGGCCTGCAGCGCAGGCCCTGCAGTGACCCTGCGCACCGCCGCCGACATGAAGCTACTTGCCAGCCAATCAGGAGGAAACACGCCCATGCCGGGTTGCGGCTTGTCATTGTCCGAATGGAACATGCCGCGAATCAGCAAGGCGGCATTGACCGGTGCGCGCCGCGACGGCGCAACGTCCGCTGGCGCAGCACCAAAGGCTTGGCGTGGCGCCAGCGGGACACCTGCGGCGCGGGCGGCGGCTGCGTCGCGCACGAAAAAGCCGAGATTGCGGCGCGCCTGCACCAGTCCCAGCGCCAACAATCGGTCATAAGCCGCCACCACCGTCGATGGACTGACGCCGTGCTGCTGCGCACACTGGCGCACCGACGGCAGTCTTGCCCCGGGTGCCAGCAGCCGCGTGCCGATCCGTTCGGCAAACCGGTCTGCCAGCTGTTCGGTCAACGACTGCCCGGCCGATTTCATCAACATCGTCACCTCCTGTGTCCGCCTGACCTGGAATCTGTATCGATGCGCCCTCCCATACAGATCACCAACTGGCGGGTCAAAGTGTATTGCTTGTGTACTGGTTCTGCAGGCTACAGTAGCGCCTGACCATCCACAAGTCACCCGCCGCTCATCGATTCCGCCCCTGCATGCACGCCTCCGAAATCACCGCCCTGCTGGTCTTTTGCACCGCGATGAGCTTTTCGCCAGGGCCCAACACCATGTTGTCGACCGCCATGGCCGCCAATCACGGCTTGCGCCGCACCTTGCGTTTCTGCCTGGCCGTACCGATCGGCTGGACACTGCTGATGCTGACCTGCGGGCTCGGAGTCGGGGCGATGGTGCTCGGGGTGCCGGCCTTGCGCTGGACCGTCAAGCTGATCGGCGTCGCCTACATGGTGTGGCTGGCCTGGCGCCTAAGTCAGGCCGCGCGACTGGCCACGGTCGACGCGCAAAAGCTGGAGATCAGTTTCTGGGGCGGCGTCGGCCTGCAGTTCGTGAACATCAAGGCCTGGATGCTGGCCCTGACGCTGACCGCTGGCTGGGTCGTCAATGCCGCCGGCGCGCCTGCGCCCAATCCGGGCCAACGCCTGGCCATGATCTGTACCGTGATGGCAATCTTTGCTTTCACCAGCAACTTCACCTATGCCGTGATGGGCTCGGTGCTGCGCCGCTGGTTGTCACAGGGTCAACGCCTGTTGTGGTTCAACCGCGCCATGGCGCTGATCCTGCTGGCCACCGCCTTATGGATGGTGTCGGTATGAAAGATGAAAGTCGCGGACTATGGCTCGGACTGCTGGGTGTCGTGCTGTTTGCGGCCACCTTGCCGATGACCAAACTGGCCACCGGTCCGGCCCACGCACCCCTGCTTTCGCCCGTTTTTGTAACCTTCGGACGCGCCGCCGTGGCCGGTCTCCTGTCGATCGCCTATTTGCTGCTGACCCGCGGCCTGCGGCCGCAGGGTCGACGCCAATGGGCTGCCCTGGCACTGACAGCCTGTGGCATCGTGGTGGGTTTTCCACTGTTCATGGCCCTGGCATTGCGCCATGTCGAGGCGATCCACGCGTCGGTAGTGATCGGCATCCTGCCACTGGCCACCGCCGCAGTGGCTGCATGGTGGCTGCGCCAGCGCCCCAGCAACGGGTTCTGGATCTGTGCCCTCGCAGGCTCAGCCCTGGTGGCCGGCTTCGTGCTGCTGCGCAGTGATAGTGGCGCCGGCAACACCCAATGGGCTGATCTGCTGCTGGTGCTGGCCGTGCTCAGCGCGGCCATCGGTTATGTCGGAGGCGGTCGGCTGACCCTTCAGCTGGGCGCCGAAAGGGTGATTTGCTGGGTGCTGGTGATGAGTCTGCCCATCACACTGCCGGTCATGCTGATGAGCTGGCCCACCGCCTCGGTGCCCGCCAGCGCCTGGCTGGGGTTTACCTACGTGGCGACGATCTCGATGTGGATCGGCTTTTTTGCCTGGTACCGCGGTCTGGCTCTGGGTGGTACGGTAAGGGTCAGCCAGGTGCAACTGGTGCAACCTTTTCTGACCATGTTGTTCGCAGTGCCGCTGCTGGGCGAGTCGCTTGACGTCTTGACGGTCGGGTTCGCACTGGCCGTTATTGCCACCGTTTTCATCGGCAAGAAGATGCCGGTATCTGCCGCCACCGTGCAAGTCCCGCACGCTGCGGTCATCCATTCTGGAAAGGAAACAACATGAGCTATCCCCCCGCAGCTGCAAGCGGCAAGTCCCCCTGGGCGCTGGCGCGGCGCGCCGAGCGCATGAACCCGTCCGTGATCCGCGAGATCCTCAAAGTCACAGAGAAACCCGGCATCATCAGTTTTGCCGGCGGTCTGCCCTCGCCCAAGACCTTTCCGATAGCCGAGTTCGCCACGGCCTGCACCAACGTGTTGCGCGATGACGGTCACGCTGCGCTGCAGTACGCATCCAGCGAAGGCTACGCACCACTGCGCGAGATGGTGGCGCGCAGTCTGCCCTGGGACGTCAATCCCGATCTGGTGTTGATCACCACCGGATCGCAACAGGGCCTGGACCTGATTGCCAAGGTGTTGATCGACGCTGGCAGCCGGGTGCTGGTCGAAACCCCGACCTACCTCGGCGCCTTGCAGGCCTTCACGCCGATGGAACCCGCCATCGTGAGTGTCGACAGCGACGATCAGGGCCTGCAGATCGCCGATCTGCAGACGAAATGCGCCGCCGGCAGCGCGCCGCGCTTTCTGTACGTGTTGCCCAATTTCCAGAATCCGACCGGGCGCACCATGGACGAAGCGCGGCGCCAGGCACTGGTGCAAAGTGCCGCCGCGCTCGGCTTGCCCATCGTCGAGGACAACCCCTATGGCGACCTGTGGTTCGACCAGCCGCCCCCCCTGCCCCTGACGGCGCGCAACCCAGACGGATGCATCTATCTGGGCTCGTTTTCCAAGGTGCTGGCACCCGGCCTGCGCCTGGGTTTCCTGGTAGCGCCCGCCGCGGTCTATGCCAAACTGCTGCAGGCCAAACAGGCGGCCGATCTGCACAGTCCCGGCTTCAACCAGCGCATGATCGTCGATGTCATGAAGGACGGGTTTCTTGATCGCCACGTGCCCACGATCCGAGCCTTGTACAAGTCCCAGCGTGACGCGATGCTGGCCGCACTCGCACGCGAGATGCCCCACACCGACGAGGCCGATCCCGACAACCAGGTGAGCTGGAATACGCCGGAAGGTGGCATGTTCCTGTGGGTGCGCCTGCCGCGCGGAATGGACGCAGTCAAACTGTTGCCCAAGGCGGTCGAAAAGGGGGTGGCATTCGTACCGGGCGTGCCGTTTTTCGCTGCCCGGCCCGATCCGCGTTGCCTGCGGCTGTCCTTCGTGACTGCCAATGTGGCCGACATTGACCGCGGCATTGCGGCGCTGGCGACGGCCGTTCGCGAAAGTCTGCCGGTAGAAGCCTGAACACCATCTACGAGGCAGACACAAGACCATGCAAATCTGGGGCCGACTGAGCTCGATCAACGTGCGCAAGGTGGTGTGGGCGGCGCAGGAAACTGGCGCATCGTTCAGCCGCACCGATGCCGGCGCCGCCTTTGGTGTCGTGCGCACGCCCGAGTACCTGCAACTCAATCCAAATGCACTGGTGCCCACACTGCAGGACGGCGACCTGACTTTGTGGGAGTCCAATGTCATCGTGCGCTATCTGGCGACGCGATACCCTTCCGCCGGACTGCTGCCCACCGACATCGCGCGACGCTTTGTCGCCGAACAATGGATGGACTGGCAACAAACCACGTTCAACTGCGCCGGCCGCGACGCCTTCATCCAGCTGATCCGTACGCCAACAGCGCAACGCAATGACGTGCTGATCGCTCAATCAGTTGCGACCACCTCGGCGCTGTTGCAACGGCTCGACCAGCACCTGGCCAACCATCACCACATGGTCGGCGACGACTTCAGCATGGCGGACATCCCTTTGGGCTGCGAAATACACCGCTGGTTCGGTCTGCCACTGGCGCATAAGCTCGCGGGGCTGCCCCATCTGCACCGATGGTTCGATGGCTTGTGCACTCGCCCGGCCAGCCGGGGCGTGCTGGACCAGCCCCTGACCTGATTGGATCCGACCATGCAAGAACGGGCTTTTCAACAAGTGGACGTTTTCACCACCACGCCCTACCGCGGCAATCCGGTCGCAGTCGTGCTCCACGGCGACGGACTAGACGACGCCACCATGCAGCTTTTCGCACGCTGGACAAATTTGTCGGAGACCACCTTCATGCTGGCGACGACCGACCGACAAGCCGACTACCGGCTGCGCATCTTCACCCCGGGCGGCGAACTGCAGTTTGCCGGCCACCCGACGCTGGGCAGCTGCCACGCGTGGCTGGCGGCCGGTGGCAGGCCCAAATCCGACATGCACGTAGTGCAGCAATGCGGCATCGGCCGGGTCACGATCCAGCGTGACGGCGCGCTTCTGGCATTCGGCGCACCGCCGCTGCAACGCAGCGCAGTCGAAGCCGGGTTGCTGGATGCAACGGTCGCGGCACTGGGCCTGGCGCCGGCGCAGATCGTGGCAGCCCAGTTGCTCGACAACGGCACGCGTTGGCTGGGACTATTGATCGACAGCACCGACAAGGTCGAACAACTGCGTCCAGACTTCGCCCGGCTCAAGGCGACCGGGCACAAAGTTGGCGTGGCAGCGATTCGCAACGGCCCGGCTGCCGATGACAACGCCGATCTGGTGGTACGCGGCTTTGCCCCCCCTATGGGAATCGACGAAGACCCGGTCACCGGCAGCCTCAACGCCAGCCTGGCCCAATGGCTGATCGCCGACGGCCGCATGGCTTCGTCGTATGTCGCGGCCCAGGGCGCCGCACTGGGGCGCGACGGGCGCGTTCACATCCGCACCGATGCTGCTGGCCAGGTCTGGGTCGGTGGTCAGGCTGTCACCTGCATCGAGGGTCGGGTCCGACTTTGATCACCCGGCCTGGGCGATTGCAGGTGCGTCGAACAGTGCGGACGCATAATTCAGCGTGGACGCAAAAATAGGTCCCGATGCGGCCAGATTTCCCGTAATATCCCCAAATCGCACGTGCTAATCGTCCCTTTAACAGGGTGACAAACAATGCGGGGCCAATCGGCACGGTTTCGTAACCACGGTACGGTATGCAGTTCTGTACGCGATCACCAGAACGCGCAAAGGAGGTACCTGTTATGTTGAAACTGAGAAAAGTTGCGCGCGCCGCGATTGCGGCCACCGCGCTGAGCACGCTGGCAGTGATGTCGGCAGACCACGCGGAGTCGCCGGCGTCCGACGCCGACCCGGCTGCCGATCTTGCCGATATCTTCATCTTCCCGTCGACTGAATCCGCGAACAAACTGGTCGGTGCCATTACCTTTGGCGGCCGCTCGGCGCCACGCTCGCGCATCGACTTCGGCTTTCGCTGTGACCCGCGTGTGTTGTACACCTTTCATATCGACCGGGCCGATGCCAACGGCGCCTTCGACAACGTACCGGACGTATCGATCCGGGCCAGGGTGGGCACCAACCGGGCCGGAGAGTGTGGCTTGCAATTGGAGAACGTACCGGGCGCCGGCGGCACATTCTTCGGACCGATCGAGCAGGTGTTCGCAACTCCGAGTGGTCTCAAGGCCTTTGCCGGCCAGCGCAACGACCCATTCTTCTTCGACGCCCAAGGACTGGCTGCACTCTACGCCAGTTTTGCGACGCCAGGCCAGAACGGCGATCTGGCTGGGGCATTCGGCATCGGAACCCGGCCACGACGCGACTCATTCGGTTTGCGCAACGTATCGGTGATCGTCTTTGACATGGACCTCGAGACATTGGCACCGAAAAAAGCTGACGGCAGTCGTCCCCAACTGCGCGTCTGGGGTGTAACCAGCCGTCTGGTGAGTTGATATCATGCGCACCGCAAACATATCCCCACTGCGTCTCCTGGCGCTGTCCGCAACCATTGGCTTGACAGCCTGCGGCGGCGGTGACGGCGACCCGTTCGTGTTCTCCACCGCCACGCCCGATCGTTACGCGCGTGTCGACCGCACGGGCCAGCCGGCGATTGCCACCGCGTTGCTCTCGCGTGGCGACGCCGCCCCGGCGCCGGTGGACGGCAACGGCAATCCGGTCGGCGCGCCTGGCAGCAATCCGTTCAACAACTTCAATAACCAGCGCGATGCGCTCAATCGCGGCGATCCGGTCAATGATGCACGCGACTTCGCCTTCATGCTGACACGAGGGCCGCAGATCAACTCATTGGCCAATATCCATTTCAAGGTCCGCCCGACATTGCTTGCTGTCGGACTCACTCCCTGCTCGGTGGAGACGGTGGTGCCGCCGCTGAGCGCAGCCGACATGGACATTTCGGAATGCGTCCGGATTGCCGCACCGGTGGTGGTTCCCGATGTGATCACCTACAACCCGAACGCCACACCGGGCTGGCCGAACGGCCGCGGGTTCGACGATCCGGTGGTCGACCGGCTGCTGGCGGCGGCATTGCTGCGCATCGGGGCGCCCCATACGCTGGACGCTCTGGTGGGCACCGTCAACCCCAGCCAGGACGAGTCCAACACGCCACAACCGACCGCGTTCCCGTTCCTGCGTGCCGCTTATCCCCCACCCTGATCCGGTGTTGCCGGCGATCCTCAAATCCACGCGTTCAACGCCGTTGGCGCGGCGACCATGTGCCGTGCTGCTGCCAGTGCTTCTGGCAGTCACGGGGCTGGTCGCTTGTAGGGACCGTCAGCCGCCCGTGCTGGTGGTACCGGTTCGCAGCGTGGCCAGCGCTGCAACCGGAGCACAACCCGACGCGCTGAAGCCGAGTCCCAGCAGTTTCGAAAAACAACGCGCCGATGCGGATCGCACGGTCGAC
>JBKJRR010000312.1:0-4769 GCA_046594635.1 Burkholderiaceae bacterium | reverse complement strand
CGATGTGCACACCCGCCTGTCCGGTGTCGTCGATCATCTGGCCGAGAATGACATGCATGCGCTGGCCATCGCCCGCAATACCGTGAAGAACCTGAACCAGGGGCTGCGCAAGCCGGCGCCGCCATCGGCGCCTGTTGCACCATGTTTTGACGCGCGCGAGTTGTACGGTGTGATTCCGGTCGACACCCGCAAGCCCTTTGATGTACGCGAAATCATTGCGCGCGTCGTCGACGGCTCCGAGTTTGACGAGTTCAAGGCGCGTTATGGCACCACCCTGGTCTGCGGGTTCGCGCAGGTCGAGGGCATGCCGGTGGGCATCATCGCCAACAACGGCATCCTGTTCAGCGAGTCTGCGCTCAAGGGTGCGCACTTCATCGAACTTTGCTGCCAGCGCAAGGTGCCACTGGTGTTCCTGCAGAACATCACTGGCTTCATGGTGGGACGCAAGTACGAAAACGAGGGTATCGCCCGCAATGGCGCGAAGATGGTGACGGCGGTAGCGACCGCGGCCGTACCCAAGTTCACCATCATCATCGGTGGCAGTTTTGGCGCCGGCAACTATGGCATGTGCGGGCGTGCATATTCGCCGCGTTTCCTGTGGATGTGGCCAAATGCGCGCATCTCCGTGATGGGCGGCGATCAGGCGGCGGCGGTACTGGCAACGGTGCGCCGTGATGGCATCGAGGGCCGTGGCGGCACCTGGTCGATGGAGGAGGAAGAGGCGTTCAAGGCGCCGATCCGCAACCAGTATGAGGAGCAGGGTCACCCCTATTTCGCCACCGCGCGGTTGTGGGATGACGGTGTCATCGATCCGGCCGATACCCGCCGGGTGTTGGCCCTGGGGCTGAGCGCCGCGCGTAACGCGCCCATCGCAGAGACGAAGTTCGGCCTGTTCCGGATGTAGCCTGCATCACAACTACCTGGTCCGCGCCTGCCGCCGTTTTTTGAGGATTCACATGTTCACCAAGATACTGATTGCAAACCGGGGGGAGATTGCGTGTCGGGTCGCCGCGACCGCACGCCGCATGGGCATCCGCACCGTGGCCGTGTATTCCGATGCCGACGCCAACGCCAAGCACGTGGCCGCGTGCGACGAATCGGTGTTTATTGGCGCCAGCGCCCCCAAGGAAAGTTATCTGCGCTGGGAGACTATCCTGCAGGCCGCCAAGGCCACCGGAGCACAGGCGGTGCATCCGGGTTATGGCTTTCTCAGCGAGAACGAGGCGTTTGCGCAGGCCTGTGCCGATGCCGGCCTGGTGTTCATCGGCCCGCCACCCTCCGCCATCAAGGCGATGGGCTTGAAGGCGGAGTCCAAGCAGCTGATGGAGGCGGCCGGTGTGCCGCTGGTGCCAGGTTACCATGCGGCCGCACAGGACCATGATCTGCTGCGCAGCGAGGCGGCGCGCATCGGGTATCCGGTGCTGATCAAGGCCAGCGCCGGCGGTGGCGGCAAGGGTATGCGTGCGGTCGACAAGGCCGAGGACTTCGATTCCGCGCTGGCCTCGTGCAAACGCGAAGCCATCAACAGCTTTGGTGACGATGCGGTGCTGATCGAAAAATATGTGCAACGGCCGCGCCATATCGAGATTCAGGTATTTGGCGACAGCCAGGGCAACTACGTCTACCTGTTCGAACGCGACTGCTCTGTGCAGCGCCGGCACCAGAAGGTGCTGGAGGAGGCTCCCGCACCTGGCATGACGCCGGAGATGCGCAAGCGCATGGGAGACGCCGCCGTGGCGGCAGCCCGCGCGGTGAAGTATGTAGGCGCGGGAACGGTTGAATTCATCGTCGAGCAAGGTCCTGGCGACAGCATGGAATTCTTCTTCATGGAGATGAACACGCGGCTGCAGGTGGAGCACCCGGTGACCGAGGCCATCACCGGCCAGGATCTGGTCGAATGGCAATTGCGTGTGGCCAGTGGCGATAGTCTGCCATTGAGGCAGGACCAGTTGCGCATCACTGGCCATGCGATCGAGGCGCGCATCTGTGCCGAAACACCGGACAACAACTTCCTGCCTGCCACCGGTGCGCTACAGGTTTACCGCAAGCCGATCCATGTCGACTTTGTCCGGGGTGATGCGGCTTGCAGCGTGCGGATCGATGACGGTGTGCGCGAAGGCGATGTGATTTCGCCGTTTTACGATTCCATGGTCGCCAAACTGATTGTGGTCGGCGACGACCGCGCGCAGGCACTGGCGCGGCTCGATGCCGCGCTGGCCGACATGCATATCGTCGGACTCCAGACCAATGTCCAATTCCTGCGCTACGTGGTGCGCAGTCCGTCATTTGCGCAGGCCAATCTGGATACCGCGCTGATTCCGCGCGAGGAGGCCGTGTTGTTCAAGCAGGAACCGGTGGGGCTGGCATTTGCCGTTGCGGCTTCGGTCGCCGATACCTTAACGTCTGAGAAGGCCGCGGCGTCGAACGACCCGTTCGGCCGACGCGACGGCTGGCGCGCCTACGGCGTGGCGGTGCGGCGATTCGGGTTCGAGTTCCATGGTGAACCGGTCGAAGCCCAGCTGTCCTACCCGCATGACGGCGCGCTGCAACTGCAGGTCGAACAGATCGGTGGTGTGTTGGGCTTCGCCCTGGTCGACGGCGGCATCGATGTGCAGTTCGCCGGTCAACGTCACGTGGTACAGGTCTACCGCCAGGGCGAGCTGGTGCATGTTTTTGCGCCACACGGCGCGACCCGGATCCTGGCCATTGACCTGTTGGCCCACGCCGGTGACAGCCACAGCGAGGGCGGCCGCCTGACGGCGCCGATGCCCGGCAAGCTCCTGTCTTTTGCCGTCAAGGCCGGCGACAAGGTCAACCGGGGCCAGCCGCTGGCGGTGATGGAGGCCATGAAAATGGAGCACACGATTGCCGCTCCGGCCGATGGCACGGTGGCGGAACTACTTTTTGCGCCCGGCGACCAGGTCACCGAAGGCGCCGAACTGCTCAAGATGGTCTCCTGATGTTGCGCGTCAGTTACTGTGATCGGTCCAGCCCGGCCGAGCCCTGGATCGAAGGCTTGCGAGCCCACCTGCCCGGGGTGACAGTGGAAAACTGGGCCGAGGGCGATGCGCCGGCAGACTATGCCGTCACCTGGGCGCCGCCGCAGGCCTTCATGGATCAGCAGACACGGCTGCGTGCATTGTTCAATGTCGGGGCTGGCGTGGACAAACTGCTGCGCCTTCGTCTGCCGCTGGACCTGCGCGTGATCCGGCTCGACGATGCCGGCATGGGCGTGCAGATGGCCGAATATGTCTGCCATGCCATCAGCGGGCACTTCCGCGAGTTTGCAGCCTATGACGTGCAGGCCCGCCAGGGCGAGTGGAGGCAACGTCCGGCACGCACGCGTTCGGCGTTTCCGGTCGGTGTGCTGGGCCTGGGGGTGTTGGGGCAGCAGGTCGGCGCCGCGTTGCGGCATTTCGAGTTTCCGGTGCTCGGCTGGAGCCGCAATACACGACGGGTAGATGGCATCCGGTGTTTCGCGGGGCAAGCGCAGTTGGCCGAATTTCTGGCGCAGTGCCAGGCCCTGGTCTGTCTGTTGCCGCTGACGCCCGAAACCCAGGGCATTCTGGGGCGCTCCAACCTGAGGCTGCTGCCTGCCGGGGCCTATGTGGTGAACGTGGCGCGCGGCGAACACCTGGTTGACCAGGAACTGCTGGCCCTGCTCGACAGCGGGCATCTCGGAGGCGCCACTCTCGACGTGTTCCGCACCGAGCCACTGCCTGCCGACCATGTGTTCTGGCGCCATCCGAAGATCCATGTCACGCCCCATACCTCAGCCCGGACACTGCGCGCAGAAAGCATTGCGCAGATTGCGGGCAAGATTATTGCGCTTGAACGGGGCGAGTCGGTTGCGGGTATGGTCGACTTTGCGCGTGGATATTGATGAACAAGAAGGAGTGCCTGTCATGACGTTGCCCAAACGGGTCAAACTGGTGGATGTGGGGCCGCGCGACGGTCTGCAGAACGAACAGCAGACGGTGCCGGCCGACATCAAGGTCGGGCTGGTTCATGCATTGCAGGACGCCGGCCTGACAGAGATCGAGGTCACCAGTTTCGTGAGCCCCAAGTGGGTGCCGCAAATGGCCGACAACAGCCAGGTGATGGCCGGCATCGGGCGCAAGCCCGGCGTGCGTTATTCGGTGCTGACACCCAACCTCAAGGGCTACGAGGCGGCTGTGGCCAGCGACAAGGCATTCTGGCCGGATGAGATCGTCGTGTTCGGTGCCGCCAGCGAGGCGTTCAGCCAGCGCAACATCAATTGTTCGATAGCCGAAAGTATCGAGCGCTTCAGACCGGTGGTCGCAGCCGCACGGGCCCAGGGCATCACGGTGCGCGGCGCGATGTCATGCGCGCTGGGCTGTCCCTATGAAGGTGAGATTGCGCCCGAGCGTGTCGCGATGCTGGCCGGCCTGATGCACGACATCGGAGTGCAACACATTGGTGTGGCCGACACGATTGGTGTGGGTACGCCGATCAAGGCTCAACGGGCGCTGGAGGCGACCTTGCAGCATTACGCCATCGACGATGTATCCGGCCACTTCCACGATACCTACGGCCAGGCCCTGGCGAATACGCTGGCGTTTCTGGAAATGGGTGTGTGGCAGTTCGACACATCCATCGCCGGTCTGGGGGGTTGTCCATACGCCAAGGGTGCGACCGGCAATGTCGCCACCGAAGACGTGGTCTACATGTTGCACGGAATGGGCATAACGACCGGCATCGACATGGACAAGCTGATCGACGCAGGCCAGTTCATCAGCACGCACCTG
>JBKJRR010000338.1:0-8849 GCA_046594635.1 Burkholderiaceae bacterium | reverse complement strand
CGTTGGAGCAGAGGCTTGGAGTGCGCAGTCATCGTGATGAGCGCAAAAAACTTGGCTCACGCCGCCAATCGAAAGCCTTCAAAAAACTCCCTGTCGCACTTTTCCCGCAACCCGTTGATTCTTATAGAAGGTTCAGGTTTTCAAAAAACACATGCCACTTTCTGAAGCCCCGCGAAGCTTTCTCTGCCTGCCGTCCTTCAGGCTGGTCCGATTTCTACTCGCATGGGCGGGGATGATCGCGTGTGTAGGAGCACTGGCGCACGGGGTCGCCGACGGAGACAAAGGCTACATCCAGGAGATCAGCGGGATACATATGATGAGCGCCGGCTTCGTTCTCATCGGCTATCAACTCGCTGCGACCATGGGGCACCATCACGCTGGCGAACCTTGGCGCTGAGCTGGATATCCACCGGTGCTGGCATCTGGCGTGCTTCGCGCTGCGTCTCCAGCGCCAGGTGCACCGCGTTGGGGTGCGGCACCCCGCGCACCAGTGCTGCCGATATGGCCGTTTGCACCTCGGCTGCGCCGTAACGATCCACTAGACGCAGCAGCGTCATGGTGATGCAGCCCAGTTTCTCGCCGCGTGCGCCGGCCTGGTTGAGCAACTCCTGGCTCGCTGGTGCCGCCTGGCGCAGCAGCCGGGGCTGCTCCTGGACAAACGCCTGGCCCATCGTCAGCGTCCTGTCCTGCGGACATAGCCGATCATCGGCTTGACCCACACACCAGACATCGGCCTGGGCGTTGAGGTCGGCCAGATCCGTGAAGGTGCGTGCTGTCCAGAAGTTCTCGCGCACGTAGCAGTCCTGCTGAATGGCGAACCGGGCAAGTTTATTGACACCAAATTGGCGATGGATGATCTGGCATATGAAGTGCTGCTAGACACTGGTATCCGGATTCAGCCGCTGCCGATCTGGCAATCGGAATGGGACAACCCCGATCAGTACTCGAATCCGGCGCTGCTACTGAACATCCAGCACGAGGGAATTGCGCTTTGACCGTTGACGAGTTGCCTGGAAAGGCAAGGATGGCGGTCAAGTCATCGGAGCTATTGCTGGCCGCAGGCGATCTGGATGGTGCTTGCAACTGCGCCTACTACGCAATGTTCGACGCAGCACGAGCGGCGCTACTGGCAGTTGGACGTTGGCAAACGCCGCGAGCTTGCACGGCAAGTGCGCGGTTTTGTACTCGCTGACAGGCAGACCAGTCGCCGGGCCGAGCAGGCCCGGCGACTGGTGTCCTGCGCAACAACGCTCAATCCACCAGGCTGGCGTACACCAGGTTACGGAACTGTTGCCGGTAATAACTGCGTTGGTTTGGCGCCTGGCACAGCATGAGCGCGAACAGGTCTTCGGACGGGTCCACGAAAAAACTGGTCCCGGCCATGCCACTCCAGTAATAGGTGCCCACGGAGCCTGGCACCGCTGTCACACCGAGCGCCATGCGTACGGCGAATCCCAGACCAAAACCTTCACCCGGGTCCAGCAGGCTGCCATTGGACGCAATCTTGCCCATGTGGTCGGCGGTCATGTAATCCACGATGCGCGGGCCTAACAGGCGCACATCCCCTAGCTGGCCCCTGTTGAGCAGCATCTGCAAGAAGCGGCCATAGTCGCGCGCGGTACCCACCAAGCCACCTCCGCCGGATTCGAAGTCAGGGCGTTCCCGAATCTGGCTCATCTCCATCAGCACCCCACCCTCGGGGTCGTCTGCAAAAGGCTCGGCGATCCGGCCGTGGTGCCGAGGGGGCACAAAGAACCCAGTGTCATGCATGCCCAGCGGTGCCAGGATATGCCGCTGCAGGAAAGCACCCAGGCTGTGCCCGCTCCACACTTCGACGAGCCGCCCCAGCACATCGGTGGCGCGGCTGTAATCACCCACACTGCCGGGCTGGAACATCAGCGGAATCCGCGCCAGCGCCTGGACATAGGCCGTGTTGTCCCGCCCCGACAGGCGTTGGTTGATATGCTGCTCGCGGTACATGCGCTGTACTGCGGAGTCGCCTGAGAACTCGTAGGTCAGGCCGGCGGAGTGGCGCAGCAAGTCCTGGATGGTCGCGGGCTGCGCCACCGGTTGCAGTGACACCACGCCATTGTGTTCGACCGCCACCTGCTGGTTCGCAAACTCGGGCAGATACTTCGCCACCGGGTCGCCCAGCAGAAACCGGCCCTGCTCCATCAGCATCATCACCGCCACCGACACGATGGGCTTGGTCATGGAGTACAGGCGGAAAATCGAGTCGGGCGCCATCGCCGCACCACTCGCGGGGTTCTGTGTGCCGAGGGCCTCGAACATGGCAAGCTTGCCGTGCCGCGCCACCACCACCACGGCGCCAGGCAAACGCTTCTGTGCAATTTCACTGTTCAGCACCTCGATAAGACGGGCGCTTCGTTGCGGGCAAATGCCCACAGATGCGGGGTCGGCAATGGGGATTTCCATGAGTAGGGTGTTTGGTTTGATAGTGCCGTAGTTTCGAGCATTTCAACAGCACCGTCCCGAGTGTCGCCAGCGGGCCAGCTGCTGCACGGCGACCAGCACCACAGTTGCGCCATGTCAGGCGCACCAGGCTTCGCAAAAGCGACGCTTCAATTTGTTGCCGCTATTCACTCAACGTCATCGACCTGACAGAGAGCGCACCATGAACACTGGCAAACGGAAGACGACGGGCATTCGTTCACCGACTGAACCCGAACGCCCGTGGCGCAAGCGGACACGGTTGTTTGGTGCACCTGCTCAAAGCGGCATCCAAGAGAATGCGCCGTCACGCTTGCGCAGTCGTAAACGGTACAGCCGGCGCATTGGGCTTCTCGACCGCAAGGCGCTCATATTCAGCAATTACTTGCGCACCAAAGAGCAGCAGTGTGGCTGCAACCTCCAGGCTCAGCAAAACCGCGATGGCGGTGGTCAGTGACCCATACACGGTCCCGATCTGCGACAGGGTCGTGAAGTACCACACCAGCAGATGACGCGAGAGTTCCCACAACAGAGCCGCTGCAACCGCGCCGAGCAAAGCATGTCGCCAGGCCAGGCGGCCGACCGGCATCACCACATACACCGACGTCAGCACAAAAATTTCACCGCCGAAACCGAGCAGATACAGCAGCACGCCCGACAGGCCATCCAGCGACCAGCTGCGCCACAGGAACACCACCTCCCGCTGGCCAATCGCCTG
Organism: Burkholderiaceae bacterium; assembly: GCA_046594635.1. Taxonomy (GTDB): domain Bacteria; phylum Pseudomonadota; class Gammaproteobacteria; order Burkholderiales; family Burkholderiaceae_C; genus CAISIP01. Next base: position 5,680 of record JBKJRR010000338.1, on the reverse strand, counting down.
AAGGCTGCCCGACACCAGAGTTACCAGCAGCAGCCCGAGCCCCAGTGACAGGATGTAGATGTAAGGAATCACCGCCGAAATCAGGAAATGGCGGCGGCGCACCGCCACGCGGTGGTGAAAAATGACCGACATCGCGTTTTCCAGGACAGTAAACGCCAGCGAGCTGAAAAACAACATGCTGGCCAGCAACACCCAGCCCATGACATCGCGGTGCCCGAGAAAATTAGCCAGTTCGCTCACAACTGCCTGGGACTGCCCAGGCACCAGCCACTCCAGATAATGCCCCACGGTCTGCAGTAGCGCGCCCTGCTCGACAAAGTGCGAGAGCGCAATCACCGTGAGAATCACCAGCGGTACGAGGGACAGCAGTGCATAGTAGGCAACCGCGCCGGCCAGCAACAAGCCTTGATTGGCGCGAAACGCCTTTAGTGTGCGCAGGGCAAACGCCCCGGGCGCTTGCAGGATTTGCGCCGCCGGACGCGGGTGGACTTGCATTGCGACAAGCCTGCCACGCTTTCGGATTGGGTCCGTCGGACCAGAGCCCGTCGTCATGTCAGCCAACCACCACCCATGCCATGTTCGGCCCTTTCCTGCCGCATTCATGCCAGTGGTTCATCCCGAGTTGACTTGTCCGGCCTGAGTCCGCTCAAAACCGAGTACGTCGGTGCGATCTGGAAAGCCGGGCTGCCCTTGATTACCATGTACTCTGTAGTACACACTGCAAGCTTGGATCACCCATTGCCCTGCCGGAACCCAATGCACGCAGAACACAAAGGAAAAAATGTTCGATAAAAATGGCCAGTGGATCCACCTTGAGACGTTCGACGAGTTCGACAATGGCCTGTCCGACCTGATTGAGCTTTGGTCCAGCAGCTCCGCGGCAGCCACAAATGCGACCAAGGAATCCGCACTCGCCCACTTCAAGGAAGATTTGGAGGCCGCGGCGCTGCAATGGGTGGACAACAAAGCCAAGTCCAGGAAATACGCGGCCATTGGCAATGAATTGGCGGAATTTGAAGCGGTATTGAAAGATCGGCCGCCGGGCTCTTCTTGAACGGGAAGTCACAGCATTGACTGCTGACGTGCGCGGGTGCCCTATGGCAGCTTGGGATGAACGGGGTTTCTGAACTATCCTTGCCGCACATGACAAAAATCGCCCTGCTGTTGTTGTCTGCCTGCCTGCTGGCCGGCTGTGCATCCCACGACCCGATTGTCGCGCGCGACCTGGAACCAGGGCGCCTGCCGCCGACCGACCGCGCGCTCCGCATTGCCGGCCTGGGCCCCTGCACCGACAACCCGGACCGTAGCCTGTACCTGAAGGCGGGCGAGCCGGTGACCGTGCTGGTCCATGGCTGTTTCGGATCCTCGGGCCAGTTCCGCGCGCTGGCGCAAGTGCTGGCGTTCCAGGGCCAGCAATCGGCCTGTTTCACCTACGACGACCGCGCGGCGCTGGACGACAGCGCTGGCGCTTTGCGCCTGGCCGCCACACAACTCGCTGCGCAGGCCGGCAGCCCGCCCGTCACCATCATCGGTCACAGTCAGGGCGCACTGATCGCGCGCAGGGCGCTCACCGACGCACTGAACCCGGCACCGTCAGCGCCAGCCCCCCAGGCGATGGACTGGCGGCTGGTGACCATCTCGGGGCCATTTTCGGGAATCGCCGCTGCCAGCACCTGCGGCAAGAGCTGGCTCTACCCACTGACGCTGGGCCTGTTGCCGCTGAGCTGCCACCTCTTTACTGGCGCAAAGTGGAGAGACATCACCTTTTCGTCAGACTTCATCACCCGGCCCGGACAGCTGCTGCCAGGGGTCAATTACCTGAAGATTGATACCGCTGAAGAGGGTAGTTGCCGCCATGAAGCCAACGGCCGTTGCCTGAAAAGTGATGACATTTTTTCACTGGCCGAGCAACGCAATGACCTGGTCGAAACCGGCGCAGCAGTGGACCGCGTACAAGTGCTGGCCGGCCATGTGGAGATCGTGGGCGACAAGGTGCAGGTACCGACCAAGCTGATCACGGTGTTGCAGGACAAGGGAGTACTGCGCCCTCTGGCCGCCCACCGCAGGGCCGAGTTTGAGCGGATGCTGGCCTGGGTGTATGGTCTCAAGGGTGACGGTCGGCGCAACTAGCCAGTGTCCCGCTCAGTCGCCGCGACACGACCCATCTCGTATTGTCTGATGACTCTTGCATCCGCAATTTCTTACAAGTCACTTCTCCGGTCCCGGTGACAATTCATCGGACAAACAAATCCGTCCACACCGAAGCGATCGTTCCATTGTGTTCAATCCGTTGTGTTCGATCCGTCATTGACCTGAGCCAACAGCATACTGACAATGAGCGGCGCAATTACCCAAGGTAGAAATATGCGAAATGTGAAAACATTCTGGACCTGCGCGCTGTTGCTGGGCAGCGCACTTGTGGCCTGGGCACCCGGCGCCCAGGCGCAGGTGTCGACCACCAGTACCGAGCGCAAGCCCGGGCTGGCGGTCTGCTACATGTACAAATTGATCCGGCACGTGGACGAGATCACCGAGTGGGCAAAGACACTCAAATGTGAGCCAGGTGCGCCGCTGCTCACGGCTCTGGACTTCGATGGCGGTACCGGCAAGGTTCTGACCAGCAATGCGGATGACGGTGTGATGGCAAGGATCACAGGGTTCATCCATCTCGAAAAGGCCGGAGCCTATAAATTCGCTTTCGAATCGAATGACGGCGTGCGCCTGAAGATCGATGGCAAGATGGTCGTTGAAGACCCCGGCGTGCATGATGACCAGTTCTCCGAACTCGCCACGCTGGAGGTCACCAAGCCCGGCTGGTATCCGTTGTCCATCGATTTTTTCGAGCGCAGGATTACCTGGACGCTGCGCTTCTTGTGGAAGCAACCGGGCGGCGCAGCAGATCTTGCTCCAGTTCCGGCCGTGTTCCTGGCGCACTGACACCCAACCCGCTCTGCAGGGCCAGTAGTGCCTGACGATACTGGCTCAATCGCGGTAGTCGCGCCGCTCGACCACCATCCCGTCGGCTCCGTCCAGGTGCCACGGGTGACATACTTAAAAAAGGCCCAGTCACGCGGGTAGCCATCACCATGACTGACAACTCCGCCGACCCCACGGGCCTGGGTGGCGTCCGATTTCGCGCGTCCTGCTTGATCAATCAACCTTCGCAGCCCGAGGCTTGCCGCCGCCCGGTTCGCCACTGGCCGTAAAGCCGCAGTGGCGACACACGGCGGTGTATCAGACCCCATAGATCTCGCCGAACTTCGCCTCCAGGTAGTCCAGCAGCGGGCCTTCGGTCGGGGCAAATCCGCAAGCGCGTTCCACTACCTCTGCCGGGCGGTACAAGCCGCCATGCCGATGCACGCTGTGATGTAGCCAGTCAGTGGCCGGCTTGGCGCTGCCTTGCGCAAGGCTTTGATCCAGATCCGGCAGCTGCTTGCGCATCGACTGGTGCAGACAACCCGCATAGAGGTTGCCCAGGCTGTAGGTCGGGAAGTAGCCGAACAAGCCGATCGACCAGTGCACATCCTGAAGCATGCCGTGTGATGGGATGTCAACCGGCATGCCAAAGTCATTGGCGAAACGCGCGTTCCAGGCCGCTTCCAGGTCGCGCACCTCCAGCGTGCCGGCGACCAGTTGCCGCTCCAGATCAAAGCGCATCATGACGTGCAGGTTGTAATGCACCTCGTCAGCTTCCGTGCGGATGAAGCCCGGCTGAACGCGGTTCACGGTGCCATAGAAGTCGTCGGGCGAGCGCACCGCGAAGTTGTCGAACTGACTGCCCATGCGGCTCCAGAGCCAGGCCGTGAACGCCCGCGAGCGGCCCAGCTGGTTCTCATAGATCCGGCTCTGGCTTTCATGAACGCCCATCGACACGCCCTGCCCCGTCGGCAGGAAACGATGCTGCGCTTCGATGCCCTGTTCGTAACATGCGTGTCCCGTTTCGTGAACGGCTGAATAAATGCAGTTGAACGGGTCGCTCTCGACCACACGCGTCGTGATGCGCACGTCGTCACCTGAGCCGGACGAAAAAGGATGCACGGCCTGGTCTAGCCGCCCACGTTTCCAGTCAAATCCGAAGGCGTCCATCACATCGCGCACCAGCGCAAGTTGCGCCGCCTGCGGATAGTTCCCTGTCAAGCCCTGGGGCTGGTTGGTTGCGCCCAGCACACGCTCACGCAATGCTACCAGGCGCGGACGCATGCGATCGAACATCGCACCAATGCTTTCGGCGGTGGCACCCGGCTCGAAACCGTCCAGCAGCGCGTCGTAGGCGTCCAAACCGAATCCTCCGGCCGACAAGGCGCTGCCCTGCTCGCGCTTGAGGCTCAGCACCCGCTCCAATGTCGGCAGAAATCGCGCCACGTCGTTGTGGGACCGGGCGTCGGCCCAGATACCTTGCGCAACCGAGGTCACGCGCGCAATTTCGGTGGCAAGCCGCACCGGGATGCAGGCACTGCGACTGCGCGTGCGCCCGATCAGGTCCAACACGCGCTGCTCCGCCAAGCCCACGGGTTTGGCGTGCGCGAGCCAGTCGGCGAGGCGCGGGTCGGTGCGCCGGGCATGCAGCAGGCCTTCGATCGCCGCTGTCTCCTCGCCGCGTTGCTCGGCAGCTCCGCGTGGCATCACGGTTTCCTGATCCCAGCCCAGTCGGCCGGCAATCTGCTCCAATGCCCCGGTTTCCCGCTGAAACGTCAAAAGTTCAGCCAGTGCTGTCATAAGTGCTCTAGATAATGGTGGAAAGCGACGATTGGACCCCAAGCCGCCAGGCTGCGCAAACCCACCTGCAAAACCACTTGAACGACGCACTCATCCTCGGGCCATTGGCCCTTCCCTATGCCCTGCTGCTGTTGTACGCCGTAGTGGCGACCAGCCTGGCGGTCGGCGCACGCAGCAGCCGCCGCACCGGCGTTGTGGTCGAGCCCGTACTCTGGAAGTCATTGCTGGTCGGCCTGGTCGTGGCCCGGTTTGCCTTTGTCTGGGAATTTCGCGCGGCCTACATGGTGTCGCCGCTGTCCATGTTCGATATCCGCGACGGCGGCTGGAACGCCACTGCTGGGTTCATAGGGGCATGGCTGTTTGCACTGAACCAGTACGGGCGCCGGCCTGCGTTGCGCAAGCCGATGCAGGCCGCCTTGCTCACCGGCTCCGTCGTCTGGCTGGTCGGGTCGATCGGTTTGTCGCTGCGACCCGATACCGGACAGGAGATACCTGCGTTGGCTTTTTCGTCGCTGACGGGCCATACCGTGCAGCTCGAAGTGTTCAAGGGCAAGCCCACCGTCGTGAACCTGTGGGCCACCTGGTGCCCGCCCTGTGTGCGCGAAATGCCGGTGCTGCAAAAGGCACAGGACGATCAGCCCGGTGTGAACTTCGTCTTCTTGAATCAGGGCGAGTCGGCTGACAAGGTCGGAGCATGGCTGCAGGCACGCAGCCTTACATTGGGCAATGTCCTGCTGGACCCGACCCGGACCGCTGGTGCCACTTTCAAGCAAAGCGCACTGCCCCTGACGCTGTTCTTCGATGCCAAGGGGCAATGGGTCAGCACACGGTTCGGTGAGTTGTCATCCGCCACATTGGCAGAAAGGCTTGCCGCGGCAAGCCGCTAACATGATCCGCGCCTTGTTACAGACTGCAGTCTCTTCGTGCGGTTGCCTGCTGCGCGTGGTGACCGTCGCAGCATGGG
>JBKJRR010000279.1:0-11569 GCA_046594635.1 Burkholderiaceae bacterium | reverse complement strand
AAGAAAGGCCACCTGCTTGCCACCGGTAACCGCGACGAAGGCGGCGCGTAGCGCGACCTCGGTCTTGCCGAACCCCACATCGCCACAGACCAGCCGATCCATCGGGCGTGGGCTGATCATGTCCTGTATCACGGCGTGAATGGCCGCGCGCTGGTCGGCTGTTTCCTCGAAGCCGAAGTCATTGGCAAAGGCCTCGTAGTCGCCGGCCGAGTAGCGGAATGCGTGGCCTTCGCGCAAGGCACGCCGCGCATAGATGTTGAGCAGCTCTGCGGCCGAGTCGCGTACCTGCTCGGCGGCCTTGCGCTTGGCTTTTTCCCACTGACCAGACCCCAGGCGATGCAAGGGCGCTTCATCGGCGCTCACCCCGGTATAGCGGCTGATCAGCTGAAGCTGGCTGACCGGCACATACAACACTGCCTCACCGGCATATTCCAGATGCAGGAACTCCTGGGTCGCGTTCTGGCCGTCGGCATCGGTCGGGCCCAGATCCAGGTTGACCAGACCACGGTAGCGGCCGACACCGTGTGAACTGTGTACCACCGGGTCGCCGACATTGAGTTCGCTCAGATCCTTGATCAGCGCCTCGACATCACTGACCTGTTCCTGCTTGCGGCGCCGGCGCGTGACCGGGCCAGCGGCAAACAGCTCGGTTTCGGTCACCAGGTCGATGTCGTGGTCGAGCCAGGCAAAGCCGTTCATCAGCGCGCCGGTCGCCAGGCCGATCTTCTCGGTGCTGTCTATGAACTCCTGAAGGCCGTCGAAACGCACCGGCTCCAGGCTGCTGGCGCGCAGGAAGTCGGACAGGCTTTCGCGCCGGCCGTCGCTCTCGGCCAGCACGAGCACCCGATGTGTTGTGCTGGCGATATGGTTCTTGAGTTGCACCAAAGGGTCTTCGGCACCCCTTACAACGGTGAGCGGCGGCAGGCTGCGCCAGCTGTTCTGCGCCTGTTCGATCTGTTCGCCTTCGCCCGACGCTGCGCGCAAGGCCAGTTGCGGGTGTGATTTGGCCAGCGAATAAAACTGCTCGGCGTCCAGGAACAGGGATTGCGGCGGCAGGATGGGCCGTTCCGGGTCACCCTGCAGCACCCGGTAGCGGTCGCGGGTGTCTTGCCAGAAGCGGGAAAAACCGGATTCCATGTCGCCATGGAGCACCAGCGTTGCGTCGCCTCCCAGATAGTCGAAGACGGTGGCGGTTTCCTCGAAGAACAAGGGCAGGTAGTACTCGATGCCGGCGGTGGCGACACCGCTGCCCATATCCTTGTAAATGCGGCTCTTGGTCGGATCGCCCTCGAGCAACTCGCGCCAGCGGCTGCGAAAGCGGGCGCGGGCGTCGTCGTCCATCGGAAACTCGCGCCCCGGCAGCAGACGCACCTCGGGTACCGGGTACAGGCTGCGCTGGTTGTCCGGATCGAAGGTGCGAATGCTGTCGATCTCATCATCAAACAGGTCCACCCGATACGGCACCGGCGAACCCATCGGGTATAGATCGATCAGGCTGCCGCGCACCGCGTACTCGCCCGGGCTGACCACCTGGCTGACATGGCTGTAGCCGGCCAGCGTCAGCTGGGCGCGCAGGCGCGCCTCGTCCACCTTCTGACGCAGTTTGAACTCGAAGGTGTAGGCGGCCATGAAGGCCGGTGGTGCGAGGCGGTACAGGGCAGTCGACGCCGGTATCAGCACCACGTCGGCGCCGCTGTCCTGGCCACGGCGCGAGATGCGCCACAAGGTTGCCAGCCGCTCGCTGATCAAATCCTGATGGGGCGAGAACGTGTCATACGGCAGCGTCTCCCAATCGGGAAACATGGCGCAGCGCAACCCGGGCGCAAAAAACGGGATTTCCTCGAGCAGACGCTGGGCGTCGGTGGCCTGAGCGGTCACGATGGCGGTCAGTCTGCCGGCCTGCTTGTCCTGGCTGGCCTGTCGCGCCAGCAGCAGGGCATCGGCGGATCCGACCGGCCGTGGCAAGGTGAAGCGCTTGCCGGGTTTGAGTGAGGGCAATTCCATGGGCTGGTCGACGGCTGCGGTTCAGGGTGGAAAAAAATGTGAAGGAGGCAAAAACGCGCGAACCCCCTCGGCCGGTGTCCGGGGAGGGGGTGGGTGGCTTGATTTTAGAATGACGCCTGAACCATGAACCAAGCCCTGTCCAAAAGCCCTGCCATCCAACCCTCCACAGAGCGTGTGGCAACCCCTTCGGGGCAAGCGTGCCAGTTCTGGGCGCTGATACCCTGCGCCGGCCGTGGCACGCGGACCGGGTTCGAGATGCCCAAGCAGTATCACCCGCTCGCAGGCCGCGTCTTGGTGTTGCACACGCTGGCGGCGTTCGCCGCGGTGGTGCGACTGAGCCATACGCTGGTACTGCTGGCGCCGGCAGATGATGCCTTCGCAGGCCTCGAATTGCCTGACCCGCGCACTTGCAGTGCGGTGGCCTGCGGCGCGGCGACGCGCGCTGGCACCGTGGCCAATGGCTTGTCAGCTTTGCGAGCGCGGGGTGCGCACGACCATGACTGGGTGCTGGTCCATGATGCGGCACGTTGCCTCATCACGCCTGTGTTGATCGATCGTCTGATCGACGCCTGCGTCGGCGACGTGGTCGGCGGACTGCTGGCTGTGCCAGCGTCCGACACGGTCAAGCTGGCCCGTGGCGAGCGCGTGGCGCATACGGTGGATCGCAGCCTGTACTGGCTGGCACAGACGCCGCAGATGTTTCGACTGGGCGATCTGGAGCGTGCACTGGCTGCGGTCGGCGACTCGGTGACAGACGAATCATCGGCTATCGAGGCGATGGGACTGTCGCCTCGCCTGGTCGAAGGGGAACGCTCCAACTTCAAGGTCACCGTGGCGCAAGACTTCATCATGGCCGAGGCCTTGTTGCAGGCGCGCGCGGCGCACGCCCTGCATGCCAACTTGGAATTGCCACATGAACGTCTCTGAGCGCCAATCCCCTTCGTCGGTGGCGTTTCGCATCGGCGAAGGCTGGGACATCCACCGCCTCGTCCCGGATCGGCCGCTGATCATTGGTGGCGTACGCATTCCGCATGAGCGCGGTCTGCTCGGGCACTCGGATGCAGATGTGTTGCTGCATGCAATCACCGATGCCGTACTCGGCGGCGCAGCGTTGGGTGACATCGGGCAGCATTTTCCGGACACCGATGTGGTGTTCAAGGGTGCGGATTCGACCGTGTTGCTGGCAGAAGCCATGCGCCGCGTGCGCGCCGCCGGATACACGTTGGGCAATCTGGACAGTACCGTGATTGCTCAGGCGCCCAGGTTGATGCCGTGGATTCCGGCCATGCGAGAGGTGATTGCCAGCATCTTGGGTGTGGCCGTGCAACAAGTGAACGTGAAAGCCAAGACCTTTGAAAAGATGGGGCCGGTAGGCGAGGGCCTTGCCATCGAGGCACGGGCCATCGTGCTGTTGCTGGGCTGAGTGACGCTGCTTTCGCGGCCCCGTGTCAGTGCGCCTGGCGCGGACGGTTGAGTTCGATACGCACCGACAATCCGCCGGTTTCGCGATTGCGCAAGACCAGGGTGCCACCCATGCGCTGGATGTTTTTTTCCACGATGGCCAGGCCCAGGCCGGCCCCGGTTGCCGATGTCCGGGCGCTGTCGCCGCGAAAGAATGCCTTGGTCAGGTGCTCAAGGTGATCATGGCTGGCGCCTGGCCCTTTGTCAGCGATGGCGATCACCACCCGTGTGTCACTGGCCGTTGCAACCAGGTCAATCTCCGCAAGCCCGCTGTCGGCCGAGCGACCGTAGCGAGTGGCGTTCTCCAGCAGGTTGGTGATCACACGCACCAGGTCGACCTCGTCCGCCAGCACCGTGATGTCATCAGGCACATCGACGTGCAGGCGCACGTCGCCTGCATCCTTGAGCGCGTAGATGCAGCGGTTGACAACCTCGATCAGGTTGATCGGCGACAAGGAGATCTGGTCCGGCCGCGCATAGTCCATGAACTTGTTGATGATGGCGTTGACCTGATCGATGTCCGTCGCCATGTGGCTGCGCGCCGCATCATCACTCACGCTCAGTTCGGTTTCCAGACGCAGGCGCGCCAACGGGGTGCGTAGGTCGTGGGAAATTCCCGCCAGCATGATGACGCGGTCCTGCTCGATCTGCGCCAGTTTGCGCGCCATGCGGTTGAATTCGATGTTGACCTCCCGAATTTCATTGGAGGCGGCAGTTTCGTCCAGGTGACCGGCAGCGAAGTCCCCCTCGCGGATCCGACCGGCCGCCACCGACAGGTTCTTCAGCGGTCGGTTGATCAGGCCGGCGATCAGCGCTGCACCAGCGAGTGACAGGGCCGTGGCAGTGACCAGCCAGATGATCCAGGTCTTGCCGACCGGCGGATTGAGCCGGGCCCGGTCGGTGAGCATCCAGTAGCGGTCCTCGTCGATGGTGAAACCGATCCACAGTCCGGGTTCATCGTTCACGCTGGTGGCCACCACGGTATCAGCGCCCAGCCGCATTTCGAGTTCCTGCGTCATGCGCAGACCGAGTTGGTCGTGCGGAAACGGCTGGAAATGATCGCCGGGTTCGCGCGGAAGTATGCGCACTGCCTCCTGCTCGGTCATGGTCTTGATCAGCGAGACACGTGCGATCGAGTCCGAATGGATCAGCGCAGCCCGGCTGAGGTTGACGATGGAGGCGATCTGTTGCGCCGTCTGCACTGCGCGCGGCTCGAGTTCGAATACACGCAAGGTCTGCAGCCAGGCCAGGATGCTCACCAGCAGCAGGCCGGCCAGCAGGAAGAAGGTGCGACCAAAAAGCCCGAATCCGCCCGTGTGGCGGGGCGGCAGCAAAATATCGTCGGGTGTCGGCGACATCGCTGTGCCGGACTCTGCCGGACCGGTTGCCACTGCGCTCAGGCGGTTCCGTCCGGAACAAAGACGTAGCCGACGCCCCACACCGTCTGGATATATCGCGGGCTTGCCGGATCAGCCTCGACCATCTTGCGCAAGCGCGAGATCTGCACGTCCAGGCTGCGGTCGAATGGTTCGAATTCTCGGCCACGCGCCAGTTGAGCCAACTTCTCGCGTGACATCGGTTGGCGCGGGTGACGCACCAGTGCCTTGAGCATCGCGAATTCGCCGGTGGTCAGCGGAAGTTCCTGCCCCGACTTGTGCAGACTGCGCGCGCCCAGGTCAAAGCTGAAAGGGCCGAACTGCACGACTTCGTTTTCACTTGACGGCGCACCCGGGGCTTCTGCCACCGGACGACGGCGCAATACTGCATTGATCCGGGCCAGCAACTCGCGCGGATTGAACGGTTTGCCCAGGTAATCGTCTGCGCCGACCTCCAGTCCGACGATCCGGTCCACATCCTCGACCTTGGCGGTGAGCATGATGATCGGGGTCCGGTCATTGGTGGCGCGCAGGCGCCGGCAGATCGACAGACCGTCCTCGCCTGGCAACATCAGGTCCAGCACTATCAGGTCGACCGTCTCGCGCAGCAGGATGCGGTTGAGTGCCTTGCCATCTTCGGCCTGGAATACCTCGAAACCCTCCTGGCTCAGATAGCGCCTGAGCAAGTCGCGAATGCGGCTGTCATCGTCCACCACCAGAATCTTGTCACTGCGGCCAGAAGCTTGCGCCATGGTCTCTCCTTGAATATGTAACAGCACCCATTCTGATGGCTTGAATCCGCCATGATGCCGTTAAAACGCCTGCGCCTGACAGACTGTTACAACTCATGCGGCGATGGCACATTTCTCTCTGGTGTGGAGTGCACGAATCGGTGCGCCGAAGGCGTTATTCTTGTCGCATGCGCAAATGTCTGCTGATCCTCGCCACATGCTCGGCCAGTGCGCTCGCCTGGGCGCAGCCTGTGCCGCTGGCGACGCTTGAGCCTGCGAAGAGCACCACACGCGAGCAGCGGCGCACCGAGTTACGTACGATTCTGCAAGCGCATCGCCAGCGGGAGCCTACGTCAGCCGCGGTCGATGCGACGGCAGTCGAGCGCCACCTGACCGAGCAGGAGCGCGCGGAGATCCGCCAGCAGCTTCGCCAGAACAGACCGGACCGGCACAAGTCGAGCCCGTGAAGTGGTGGGCGGCCCATCGGCACAGGCGGCGGCCAGGTGCTCGTCTGGGTGCCCATCTGATCAGGCCGCGACGCGGCCACAATCCGGTACACGAAATCAATGGAGTTCCTGCATGGATAGATGGTTAAAGGTGATGGCGGTCGGTTTGGCGGTGCAACTTGCGACGACGGTGCAGGCGCAGGTGATGCATGTCGCCCCGCCACAGAATGTGGTGCAGTTGTCGGCTGACGCCATGGTTGAAGTCCAACAGGACTGGCTGGAGTTGAGCATGAGCACCACACGCGACGGATCCAATGCCACGCAGGTGCAGACCCAGCTCAAGCAGGCCCTGGAAAGCGCCTTGCAGTCGGTCCGCCCACTTGCCCAGCCGGGGCAACTCGACGTGCGCACCGGCAATTTCAACCTTTATCCGCAACTCAACCGCGACGGTCTCATCACCGGCTGGCAGGGTACGGCGGGACTGGTGCTCGAGGGGCGCGATTTTGCACTGATCGGTGCGGCTGCCGGCAAGGTGCAGACGCTGACCATGGCAGGGGTGCAGTTCAGTCTCAGTCGCGAGCAGCGTGCGCGTGCGCAAGACCAGGCGCAAACCATGGCGATCGCCCGCTTCCAGGCCCAGGCCGGCGATATTGCCAAGGGTTTCGGATTCGCTGCCTACAACCTGCGTGAGGTCGCCATCCAGGCCAACGACCAGGGGAATTCACCGCGTCCGCGCATGTTGGCCATGCAGGCCAAGGGTGCGGCTTCTGACGCAGCCGTTCCGATCGAGGCGGGCAAGTCGGCGGTGGTGGTCACCGTGTCGGGCAGCGTGCAACTGAAATAGGGCACGCTGGCGCGCAATGGAAACAGTCGATGCCGTCGTGATCGGGGCCGGCGTAGTGGGACTCGCCGTGGCGCGGGAACTCGCCTTGCAGGGACAGGAGGTGCTGTTGCTGGAGTCTGGTCAGGGCATCGGCACAGGCACCAGTTCGCGTAACAGCGAAGTGATCCATGCGGGCATTTATTATCCGCAGGGGTCGCTCAAGGCAGAATTGTGCGTGCAGGGCAAGGCGCTGCTGTACGCCTATTGCGAAGCGAGGGGGGTCGGCTATCGCCGCTGTGGCAAGCTGATCGTGGCCACGGCGGCGGAGCAGATGGGTCAGTTGGCGCAAATCCGTCAAATGGCGGCTGCCAACGGAGTGACCGATCTGCAAATACTCAGTCAGGCGCAGGCGGTGGCGTTGGAGCCCGCGCTCTCGTGCGTCGCCGCGCTGCATTCGCCCAGCACCGGCATCATTGACAGCCATGCGCTGATGCTGGCCCTGCAGGGAGACATGGAAAACGCCGGTGGTGTTCTGGCGCTGGAGTCGGCGTTGGAATCGGTGTCGTGCACACCGGACGGGATCGAGTTGACCGCGGCCGGTGGCACCCATCTGCGTACCCGGATCCTGGTCAACTCAGCGGGACTGACAGCACCGGATCTGGCGCGCCGGTTCAAGGGGTTCCCGGATCCGTTCCTGCCGCGCGCCTATTACGCCAAGGGCAACTATTTCACATTGGCCGGTCGATCACCGTTCTCGCACTTGATCTATCCGGTGCCCGAAGGCGCCGGCCTGGGCGTACACCTGACGCTGGACCTCGGCGGGCAGGCCAAGTTCGGACCGGACGTGCAGTGGGTGGACTGCCCGGACGATCTCGTGGTCGACCCCGCTCGTGGTGATGGCTTTTACGCTGAGGTGCGCAAGTACTGGCCCGCCTTGCAGGACGGTTCCCTGAGTCCCGGATACGCCGGTATCCGGCCCAAGCTCAAGCCGGCACAGGACGGCAGTTCGGACTTCGTGATTCAGGGCCCGGCAGTACACGGCATCAGGGGACTGGTCAACTTGTTTGGCATCGAGTCTCCGGGTCTGACCAGTTCGCTGGCGATTGCGCAGCGGGTGTTGCAGTTGCTGCGCAACTGAGGGCGCGCGACAAGCTCAAGCGCCAATAGTCGGGCACTGCGCCTTGATGGCCCGGGCAACCTGTTGAACCAGGGCTGGCCCCTGGTAGATCAGTCCGGTATAGATCTGCACCACGTCGGCACCTGCCTGAATCTTGCCGACCGCGTCGGCGGCGCCCAGGATGCCGCCAACTCCGATGATCGGGAAGCCCTTGCCCAGCGCCTGACGCAACTGGCGGATCACGCGGTTGCTGTGTTCGTACACCGGTGTGCCGGACAGTCCACCCGTTTCCTCATGGTGGGGCAGGCCCTGGATCGCGCTGCGGTCAATCGTGGTGTTGGTGGCAATGACGCCATCCATGCCGTGACGCTGCAATGCCTGCGCGATCGCCTGGACCTGGGACATGTCGAGATCGGGTGCAACTTTGACAAACAGGGGCACGTCGCGGCTGTGGCGCTCACGCAATATCAGTCTGCGTTGCTGCAGGCTGGCGAGCAGAGCGTCGAGCGCGGCGTCGTTCTGCAACTCGCGCAGATTGCGGGTATTGGGGCTGGAAATGTTGACTGCAACGTAGTCTGCGTGTGGGTAGACGCCGTCCAGGCAGGTCAGGTAGTCCTGCGCTGCGTCTTCGATCGCCGTGCTGGCGTTCTTGCCGATGTTGAGCCCGAGGATCCGGCCCTTCTGTCGGAACCTCGCCTTGCCAACATGGGCCAGGAATACGTCCAGGCCATCGTTGTTGAACCCCAGTCGATTGATCAGCGCCTTCGCCTGTGGCAGGCGGAACATGCGCGGCTTCGAGTTGCCCGGCTGGCCTTTGGGCGTGACCGTGCCCACTTCGACGAAGCCGAATCCCATGGATCCAAGGGCATCGATGCAACGTGCGTTCTTGTCCAGCCCGGCGGCAAGGCCCACGCGGTTCGGGAAAGACAGGCCGGCCAGGCGAACCGGATCTTGCACCATGCCAGCGCGATAGGCCCAGGCCAACGGCGTGCGCTGGGTCAGGGCGAGGGCGTCGAGCGTGAGTTCGTGGGCGGTCTCGGCGTCCAGGCCGAACAGGAAGGGGCGCACCAGCGTGTAGGGGATGAGCGACATTGGATAATTGGAAGTTACCTCTCATTGTCCCAAACCTGTGCGGCGTCCAGCGCCGGTAAACCCCATGCTTTCTCAAGACGAACTCAAGGCCATGGTTGGCCAGGCTGCATTGCAATATGTCGTGCCCGGAGAACTGGTCGGTGTCGGTACGGGATCGACCGTGAACAAGTTCATCGATGCCCTGGCCGACATCAAGCATACGATCGCCGGCGCGGTGTCCAGTTCCGAAGCCAGCAGCACGCGGCTGCGCGCTGCAGGTATCCGGGTATTCGACTGCAACGACGTCGGCACCTTGTCGGTCTACGTGGACGGCGCCGACGAGATCGACGAACACGGAAACATGATCAAGGGTGGTGGCGCGGCGCTGACGCGCGAGAAGATCGTCGCCGCCCAGTCCGATCGTTTCATCTGCATCGCCGATGCCACCAAACTGGTGACGACCCTGGGCGCATTCCCGTTGCCCGTGGAGGTGATCCCGATGGCCTGTGCCCGGATCACGCGGCAGTTTGCGGCCATGGGCGCGCAGGCGCGTTTGCGCCTGATCGATGGTCAGCCGCTGGTCACCGACAACGGCCAGCATATCCTGGACGTACAGGGGCTGGTGATCGCCGATCCGCTGGCATTGGAGTCCGCAGTGAGCCAGTGGCCCGGCGTCGTGACCGTGGGCGTTTTCGCACACCAGAAGGCCGACATCTGCCTGCTGGGAACCCGGGACGGTGTCCGGACCATGTCGTTCGAGCGCAGTTGAGTTGGGCGGACGAAGGCCAGGGCAGGAAGCCAGCGGGATACTCAGAACTTGATGCCGGTCGGGTTCGTGGCGTTGGCCGCCGGCGCTGCGGAATCCGACGGGGCAGCAGCGGTGGGCGCGGCAGCGGGCGCATCGGCCGCGGATGGCGTCTCTGCTTGCTGCGTCGTGACCAGAGGCTTGGCAGCTGCGAAGTTGAATCCGCTGGGCAAACGTGACGCTGAAGGGTAACTCGCCGCGTTCAGGAACTGGGTCCATTCACTCTGCGAATAGCCCTTGATCTTCTGACCGCCAATGGTCAGGAAAGGCAGCGAATTGTCGCCACTGATGCGCTGCAAGGCATCGATATCGGCATTGCTGCTGACATTGAACTCGGTATACGGAACGCCTCGGCCCTGCAACAGGAGTCTGCCGGCGTTGCACGGCACACAGCCCGGGCCGGCATACAGGGTGACTGGATACCGCGCCATCGGTTGACGCAGGTCGAACGGCAACACGGTTTCCTCTGCGCGGACCGGGACCGGTTTCCCCCTGGGACCGGTCACGCTGACAGTGGCCGGGTTGATCGGCGGTTTGTCAGAAAACGTGACCTTCCCGTCCGGGCCGATGATGCGATAGACGGACTGCGCCTGGGCGGCCCAAGCGACGAGCAGCAAGCTTGTCACACAGGCACTGCGTGGGATCAGCAAGTTCCAGGTTCTTTTCATGACGTCATTCCCTCCCAGCCGGCGAAGCGGCCTGTGCCATGCCTTGATGGCGCAACAAGGCGTCGAGTTGCGGCTCGCGGCCGCGAAACGCCTTGAACGATTCCATTGCCGGCCGGCTTCCTCCTGCGGCCAAAATGGTGTCGAGGTATTTTCTACCGGTTTGCACATCCGGCAAACCAGATTTGTTCGCAGCTTCCTCGAATGCGGCATATGCGTCGGCGCTCAGTACCTCGGCCCACTTGTAGCTGTAGTAGCCTGCAGCGTAACCGCCGGCAAAAATATGGCTGAAAGTGTTCGGCGTGCGGCTCCACGGTGGCGGTGACACCACGGCCACTTCCTGGCGTACCTGCATGAGTAACGCCAGCACGTCGTCGCCCGGATGGTGGTCGGTATGCAGCAACATGTCGAACAAGGAAAACTCGATCTGACGCAAGGTCTGCATGCCGCTCTGGTAATTTCGGGCCGCCAGCATCTTGTCATACAGTGCGCGTGGCAAGGATTCGCCGCTGTCGACATGCGCGGTCATGTGGCGCAATACGCTCCATTCCCAGCAAAAATTCTCCATGAACTGGCTCGGCAACTCGACCGCGTCCCATTCGACGCCACTGATGCCTGATACCTGACGTTCGTCGACGCGGGTCAGCATGTGGTGCAGGCCGTGGCCAAACTCATGGAACAGTGTGGTCACGTCGTCATGGGTGAGCAGCGCACTTTGGCGCACGCCGTCACGCATCACGCCTTCAGCGAAATTGCAGACCAGGTGGGCCACCGGAGTCTGCAACTCGCCATTGTCCGGCCGCAACCAGCGTCCGCGTACATCGTCCATCCATGCGCCGCCGCGTTTGCCTTCGCGCGCCGTGGTGTCGAGATAGAACTGTCCGACCAGACCGGTGCCAGCGCTGCCGACGTCGCCCGTCGGGTTCGCTGCCGGGTTGGTGCGTTCAATGCGATAGAAACGCACACCCGAATTCCACACCGCAGTCGTGTCAGGACGGATGACGACGTCGAAACCCTGTTCGACGTCGTCATCCGTCCTGACACGACTGCGGTGTGGAACTCGGGTGTGC
>JBKJRR010000262.1:0-4127 GCA_046594635.1 Burkholderiaceae bacterium | reverse complement strand
TGCCTGAGCGGTATTCATCGTCAAGGGATTCCGGAAGTGGCACCAGAGGGTGCGCGTCGATGCCAGTCAATTTGGAACGCAGCGGGCAGATCGAACGTCTGCGGTGCGAAGATCGGGCGTCGACGTGCCATGCTGCACCCCGACGCGCGGTCAGGGGCGATTGTAGCGCAGCCCCACCAGAGCCAAAGCCTGCTGGATGTCACCGGGCAAAGGCGCCACAAATTGCAGCGGCTTGGCGCTGATTGGATGCGCCAGCGCAAGCCGGAATGCATGCAGCGCCTGGCGCGTTATCACCGCCTCACCCTGCCCACCGTAGGTTTCGTCGCCCACCAGCGGATGCCCGATGGACGCCATGTGTACCCGTATCTGATGGGTACGTCCGGTGTGCAGGCTGCAGCGCACCAGACAATGCTGGTTGTTGCCATCGATTTGCTCGAGCGTGGTGCGGGCATCCTTGGCACCGGCCTTGTCTGCGTCCAGCACCGCCATGCGCAGGCGGTTGCGCGGGTCACGCCCGATCGGCGCGTGCACGTCGCGGCTTGCCGGGCCCTCCCAGCGGCCATGGGCCAAGGCCAGATATTGACGCTGTACTTCACGCTGCGCAATCATGCGCACCAGTGCGTCCATCGCGGGCCGGGATCGCGCCACCAGCATCAGGCCGCTGGTGTCTTTGTCCAGCCTGTGCACAATTCCTGCTCGGGGCAGATCACCCTGGCGCGCATCCCAGGCCAGCAAGCCGTTGAGCAACGTCCCGCTCCAGTTCCCGGGCGCCGGGTGCACCACCAGGCCCGCCGGTTTCAAAATCACCAGCAGGTCAGCATCCTGATGCACCAGCTCCAACGCCATGTCCTCGGGCTTGAAGGCCTGACTCTGCGGCGTCGGACGCAGGCTCACACGCATGTCGTCGCCCGCTTTCACGCGGGTCGACACCTTGAGCTGCGGCTCGCCGTTGCGCTCCACCGCACCCTGCTCGATCAACTGCTGGAGGTAATTGCGCGAAAACTCGCTGATGGCGGCAGCCAACACCTTGTCCAGCCGCTCACCGTGGTGGCCCGCGTCTACCCGCCAGGCACGGATCTCGTTGTCGTCGCCGGCATCGGGTGCGTCATCCTGCCCGAGCGAATCAAGTGCCCCCGATATAATTCCGCTGCTGTTCGTTACCAAGGTTGTCCCCATGCTTAGCGCCAAATTATCGATGGTTCGCCTTGTACTTCTGGCGGGTACCGCCATTTGGCTGGTCGGCTGTGCTTCCGGCACGCCGGAAGACAAGACCGCCAACTGGAGTCCCAACCGCATCTACGCGGAAGCCAAGGATGAAATGAAGGCCGGCTCGTACGACAAGGCGACGCTGCTGCTGGAGAAGCTCGAAGGCCGTGCCGCCGGCACACCTTTGGCCCAGCAAGCGCAACTCGACAAGGCCTATGCCCACTACAAAGCCGCTGAACCGGCGCAGGCCCTGGCCACCATCGACCGTTTCCTGAAGCTGCACCCGGCCAGCCCGGCGGTCGACTACGCCTTGTATTTCAAGGGCATCGTCAACTTCAACGACGACCTTGGCATGTTTTCTTTTTTGACGCGTCAGGACCTTTCCGAGCGAGACCAGAAGGCCGCCAAAGAATCGTTTGAAGCGTTCAAGGAGGTCGCCACACGCTTCCCGGACTCGCGCTACACGCCGGACGCGCGCTTGCGCATGAATTACATTGTGAATTCGCTGGCAGCATACGAGGTTCATGTTGCGCGTTATTACTATCAGCGTGGCGCCTACCTGGCGGCTGTCAACCGGGCCCAGTCGGCTCTGGCCGACTACCGCGATGTGCCTGCGCTGGAAGAGGCCCTGTACATCATGGTCAAGTCATACGAAGCGCTGGGTATGACCCAGTTGCAGGATGACTCCAAACGGGTGTTGCAGACCAACTACCCCAACAGCCGCTTCGTCGCGCGTGGATTCAAGCGGGATGACGAACCATGGTGGAAGGTCTGGTAAGTTCGCGCAGCAAGGCCACGAGAGATTCTTCCGACTCCAGCCTGCGCATCGGCGGCAAGGCCTTGAGCAGGCGTCGACCGTAACCCATGGCTGTGAGCCGGGTATCGCACAACACCAGCACGCCGCGGTCCGACTCGCGCCGGACCAGACGGCCGGCACCCTGTTTCAAGGCCACCGCAGCCTCCGGCAGAAAATAATCGTTGAACGGGCTGCGACCGGCGGCTTCAAGCCGGCCGGCACGGGCCTCCACCAGCGGATCATTGGGTGGCGGAAACGGCAATTTGTCGATCACCACCAATTGCAAGGCGTCGCCCGGAATGTCGATGCCCTCCCAGAACGACGCCGAGGCCACCAGAACGCAACCCGGCCCACCGTCGTGGGCCGCTTGGCGCATTCGTTCCATCAGCTCGCGTTTCGGCCCCTGTCCCTGCACCAGAACCCGAAGTTCCTGGGTGCCATCGAAGCGCCGTTGCAACTGCTCGCTGATGATGCGCAGCGCCTTGAGCGTGGTGGTCAGCACCAGGGTACGACCACCCAGCTCGAGCGCCAAGCGCTCGACCAGCGATGCGACCTGTCCGCTGTGGCCAGGATCGGCCGGTCGCGGCAGGTCGCGCGGCACATAGACCGCGGCCTGGCTCGGGTAGTCGAATGGACTGTCCACCCGCAGAATCCGGGCATCGGTCAAGCCACAGGGCTCGGTAAACCAGCGCAATGTGGCCTCGTCGCCCAGCGTGGCCGACGTGAAAATCCAGGCGCGTCGATTTTCGGTATCGTTGTCGGCCTTGAGCAGCTTTTCCCGGACCGCCAGTGCGATGTCCAGCGGCGACTCGATCAGGCGCAACTGGGCGCCTACGTCGACCCAGCGCACACACGCCGGATCCCGTTCGTGCAGAAAAAAATCTGCCAACGCCTGAAGCCGCACACCCCTCTCTATCAGGCGCTCGAAATCGGGGCCGATATCGACCACCTTGCCCATCGCCTGGCCCGCCTGGACCAGGGCCACCTGCAAGCCCTCCATAGTCTCCCGCCATGCGTCTGGCGACATGGTGTCCGGTGCCGCATCGGCCCAGCGCAAACGACTGCCAGGTGGCAGGCGGCCCGCGAGCATGCGCAGATCCCGTGCCGCTCGCTCCACCTGCGCCACGGTCTGCTGCCAATCGACCAGGCCTCGCGCATGCTGCAGCCCCACCGCGAGCAGGTCGCGCGCGAAATCAATGAGCTGGCCGCTGGAAAGCTGCCGGCCCAGAAACTGCAGGCCGGTCTCGTTGAGTTGATGGGCCTCGTCGAAAACCACGGTCCGAACGGTTGGCAACAGCTCGGCCATACCGGACTCCCGCACCGCCAGGTCGGCAAAAAACAGATGGTGGTTGATGACCACCACGTCTGCGGCCAATGCTTCGCGTCGCGCCAGATTCACGTGGCAGCTGCGGAACTTCGGGCACTGGGCGCCCAGGCAGTTCTCGCGCGTCGAGGTCACATGCGGCAATACCGGCGAGCGCTCGTCCAGACCCGGGAGCTCGGCCAGGTCACCGGTGCGGGTGGATTGGGACCATTGCTCGATCTTGGCCAGAGTCCGTACCAGGGTCCGGTCCTCCAGCGCCGAACTCTGGCGCGCCAGTTCCATTCGGTGCAGGCACAGATAACTGCCCCTGCCCTTGAGCAGTGCCAGGCGCAGAGGCAGGCCCAGCGCCTGCACCAATTGCGGCAGATCGCGCCCGAACAGCTGATCCTGCAAGGTCTTGGTCGCCGTCGAGAGCAGGACCGGCTCGCCGCTGAGCAAGGCTGGAACCAGATAGGAGAAGGTCTTGCCCACGCCGGTTCCGGCTTCGACAACCAGGGTGCCGCCACTGTCGATGGTCTCGGCGATGGCTTGCGCCATGGCAATCTGGCCGCTGCGAGGAAGAAAGTCTGGCAGCAGACGCGGCAACACACCGCCCGCAGCAAATGCCTGATCTACCTGTGTGCGCAAATCCATCGATCAGGCCGGATCACACGGTGTCAGCTGGGCGTGCAGGTGCTGCATTTCGTCGCGCAGCGCCAATCGGCGCTTCTTGAGTCGGCGCAATGCGAGTTCGTCATGTGGCTGAACAAGAGCGGCGCCGTCGATCAGCGCGTCGAGGTCGGCGTGCGCCATCGTCAACTC
>JBKJRR010000065.1:0-13509 GCA_046594635.1 Burkholderiaceae bacterium | reverse complement strand
ATCATGATCATCCGGGCAACCCAGAAGAAGATGATGTCGTATCCGGTGACCAGCACGCTGGAGGGCAGGTAGAGGTCGTAGTCGGACTTCTGCACTGAGGCCGGCGCGGTCTTTTCTTCGGCAGCCTGTGGCCATCCCATCGTCGAAAACGGTACCAGCGCCGAGGAATACCAGGTGTCGAGCACGTCGTCGTCGCGTTTGAGCCCACCGATGTAGCCGGCCTTGTTGGCGGCCGTACGGGCCTCCTGTTCATTGCGGGCGACGAACAACTCGCCACCCTCGCTGTACCAGGCCGGAATCTGGTGTCCCCACCACAATTGGCGGCTGATACACCAGTCCTGGATGTTGCCCATCCACTGGTTGTAGGTGTTGACCCAGTTTTCAGGAATGAAACGCACGGCGCCACTGTCGACCGCATCGATGGCCTTTTGCGCGATTGACTTCGCCGAAGGGTCCATCGGGCTGACCTTGGACAGTGCGACGAACCACTGGTCGGTCAACATCGGCTCGATCACCTGTCCGGTGCGGGCGCAACGTGGCACCATGAGGCGGTGCTTCTTGATCTCGACCATGACGCCCAGCGTTTCCAGGTCGGCGACCACTTTCTTGCGCGCGACGAAGCGGTCCAGGCCGCGGTAGGCGGCAGGAGCGGCGTCGTTGAGCGTGGCGTCCAGCGTTAAAACACCGATGATGTCCAGCTTGTGCCGTTGGCCAACCGCGTAGTCATTGACATCGTGCGCCGGTGTGACCTTGACCACGCCGGTACCGAAGGTCGGGTCGACATAGTCATCGGCGATCACGGCGATGGCACGATCACACAGCGGAAGCTGCACCAACTTGCCGACCAGATGTTGGTAACGCGCGTCCTGCGGGTGCACCATCACCGCGACGTCCCCGAGCATGGTCTCGGGCCGTGTCGTGGCGACCACCAGGCCGTCCTGCAACTGGCCGTCGACCATCTGAGGGCCATCGGCAAACGGGTAACGGATGTGCCACAGGAAGCCGTCTTCCTCTTCGCTCTCGACTTCCAGGTCGGAGACGGCGGTCTTGAGCACCGGGTCCCAGTTCACCAGGCGCTTGCCGCGGTAGATCAGGCCCTGTTCATAGAGCCGCACGAAGGTTTCGGTGACCACGCCCGAGAGCTTGTCGTCGAGCGTGAAATATTCGCGGCTCCAGTCCACGCTGTCGCCCATGCGGCGCATCTGCGTGGTGATGGTGTTGCCCGACTTTTGCTTCCATTGCCATACCCGGGCGACAAAGTTCTTGCGTGCCTCGGCTGGGGTGGGCCCCATGTCGTGACGGCTGACGCCCTGGTCCCGCAGCTGGCGTTCGACCACGATCTGCGTGGCAATTCCGGCGTGATCGGTGCCGGGTATCCAGGCCGTATTCTGGCCGCGCATGCGGTGGTAACGCGTCAGCGAGTCCATGATGGTCTGGTTGAATGCGTGACCCATGTGCAAGGTGCCAGTCACATTGGGGGGTGGCAGCTGGATCGCAAACGCACCCGCACGCGGATCGGGCACGCCGGTGCCCCGCGCACCCGCAGTTCCGTAACCACGGCGCTCCCATTCGGGGCCCCAGAAGGCCTCCAGTGCGGCGGGTTCGAACGATTTGGACAGGCTTTCGAGCCCGGGCTGTTTCAGTGCGTCGGTCATGGTGTGGTGCGTTGGTCGTGACGGGTCGCTTGTGTCGGCCCTGCCAATAGACAGCGGTGCCGTGCCAGCGGGGTTGTGCAACCCGCGCTGGCCTGCTTCCGCACCCGGACGGTGGCCCGGGACCCATCGATTTTAGGGGACGCGGCGACCTGCGCCGGTCGGGCCTGGGTTCAGGCGGATGCGGGCGCCAGGGCGATGCGGGCCGCTGCCAGGCACTCCTGCAGTACGCGGCCATCGCCGACCTGATTGGCCAGCAGCAGGATCAGCCGTGCGTTGAACAATTCGGACTGTGCACTGCTCAGTCCCTGGTGCGCATCGAGAAGCTGCTCATAGAAGCTGTCGGCGTCCTGCAGGTGCAGTTGGGTTTTCATGGATTTTGCTCCTGTCGGATTCAGGCCAAAGCCAATGCGTGTTCGACGGCGCGCACCAGGGCGCTGTCCACGGCTTCGCCGGTGGCGGCCAGATAGGCGTCGGGCCGTATCAGGGCCCAGGCATGGCCGAACACATGGCAGGCGCCCTGCAGGTGGCCTTGCGGATCGCGCACCGTCTCCAGCGCCTGGCGCCGGGTGTCGGTGCCCAGCACCTGCACACAGCGAACCGGTGCCTGGCCGGTTAACTCCGCCAGACGCTGGCGCGCCTGGGCAGACTGGTCGCCGAAGACCAGCAGCAGCAGCCGCCCGTCGGCCCACTGGATCAGGTCGTTGACGCAGCCCGGGCTGTTGTCTTCCCAGCGGAAGAACACGTTTTGCACCGACAGGCCGCCCGACGTGTCACAGATGGCGGACCGGCTGTACGGATTGGCCACAGCCATGCGTCCGGTATTGACAAGCTGGCGAGCGAACGGATGCTGGCGCGCCAGGCTGATCACCGCGGTGCGGAACACCCGTTCCATGCCATCGGCAGGACGCAGAAATCGCGCGGTGCGATTGGTCACCTGCACGTTCTGCTGGGCTGCCTCCAGTCGCTCCTGGTTGTAGCTCGCCAACAGTGCCGCCGGTGCGCGGCCACGCAGCACCGCCGCCAGTTTCCAGGCCAGGTTGTCGGCGTCGGCCACGCCGGTGTTGCCGCCACGCGCACCAAACGGGCTGACGATCTTGGCGGTATCACCCATGAAATACACGCTGCCGATTTGCAGGGCGTCCAGGCACTGGCTGCGGTAGGCATAAGGGCCCACCCAGACGATCTCGCACGCGACATCGGGGCCGAACTGGCGGCGCAGACGCTTGTACACTTCGGCCTCGCTGCTGACAAGGGACGGATCGGCGTCGGGTTCCATCTGGTAGTCGATGCGCCAGACGTCGTCGGCCATCAGGTGTTGCCAGACCGCGCGGTTGTCATTGAACGGTGCCTCGATCCAGGTGTGGCGTTCGGTGGGGGGCAGGTTCTTGAAGCGCACGTCAGCAATACACCATCGGTCATCGCCGCGGCGCGACTGCATGCTGGCAGCACACCAGCGATGGAACGGCGTGTGCGACCCACTGGCGTCGACCACATGCTCGGCCTCGATCAGGTAGCTGCCCTGCGGTGTATCGACTGTCAGAGTGGCAAAACCGTCATGCTGCTTGAAGCCGGTCACGCGCGAACCCCAGCGCAGGTCCACATGACCGAGCTCCTGGATGCGCTGCACCAGGAAGCCCTCGATGTAGAACTGCTGGATGTTGATGAATGGAGGCTGGGCCGACAGCTGAAAGCTGCTCTGCTGGCGCAGGTCGAACGAATACACCTCGTCGTTGCCGGCAAAGGTGCGTCCGACGCTCCACTGAATTCCCTTGGCAGCGATCCGGTCGTATATTCCGAGGCGCTGGAAAATTTCGAGTGACTTCTGCGTATAGCAGATGCCGCGCGACGATGCACCCTTGACGCCCACTGAGTTGTCTTCGTCAAGAACCACGGCGGCGATTCCCTGGCGGGCCAAAGCGCAGGCCATGGTCAAGCCGGTGATGCCGGCGCCGACGATCACGATGGGGTGGCGCACGGCGGACTGGCTGGCCAGCTCCGGCGGGGCCACAAACGGATAGGTCGGCAGATCGTAGCCGCCCTGGGAGAACTCATAGTCGTTGGTGAAGGCGGTGGCTTGATAGGCCTGGCCGGCGGTGTGGGCACTGTCCATGCAGATCTCCTGTGGCGTTTCCTGGCTAGCGTGTCTGATTGCCTGCGCGCGCACTGACTTCGGGGCGGTCGTTCTGCTGCGGCTTGAGCGCGCCAATGGTTTTGCCGGCGGCACGTTCGATCCGCCACTGTGCCTTGCGTGCGGTCCATGCGTCAAGCCGGGCGTGCGCGTCGCGGCTTTCCTGCAGCATCTGGCCTTCGTCGGCCACTTGAAACGCGAGTTCGAGTCGTACCCCATTGGGGTCGAAAAAATAGATGCTCTTGAAGATATGGTGATCGGTCACCCCGATCACGTCCACGCCATGGGCCAGCAGCCGTGTGCGGGAGGCTTCCAGATCGGCCAGGGAGTCGACGCGAAATGCCACGTGGTTGACCCAGGCGGGTGTGTTGGGCGAAGGCAGGGCCGCCTCGTCGTCGCCGAGATCGAAGAAGGCGATGAACGAGCCGTCCTGCAGACGGAAGAAAAAGTGGGTGTAGGGACAGTATTCCCCGGTGCTCGGGACATGGTCGCTCTGGATGATGTGAAACATCGGCAAGCCGAGGATGTCCTCGTAGAAGTGCCGGGTCTCTTCGGCGTCACGTGCCCGGTAGGCATAGTGGTGCAGTTGTTGAATCGGTGCCGCTGCGGGCAGCGTGTCAGTACCATTTGCTTTGGTATGCATTTGATTCCCGTCCAGATGATTTACCTATTCGTAACGCATTTACTATATCGTAATAGGCCAGCGTGACAACCGTCGGGTAAATGGTAGCGTTAGCTGCTGCGGGCGGGCGGCACGGTGGTGTCAGTGTTAATGGTGGCGTGGTCCGTGTTGCGTCGACCTAATTGCGAACCATTATCAATAGACTGCAGTCGATAGCCTGAATGAATTTGGCACATTGAATGTGCCAATTAGACCCAACTTCATTACCCGGCTACCCTAGGTGGCTCTTCGAACTCACTTGCGTGGGTCGGAGCAGATGTGTTTGTTCAACCCTCAATTCCAAGGAGATATCCATGGCAGCACTCAAAGGCTCCAAAACGGAAGAAAACCTGAAGGCCGCCTTCGCAGGCGAATCCCAGGCCAACCGCCGTTACCTGTATTTCGCGAACAAGGCCGACATCGAAGGCCAGAATGACGTGGCTGCGCTGTTCCGCTCCACGGCCGAGGGCGAAACTGGCCACGCCCATGGTCACCTCGAGTGGCTTGAGCAGTGCGGCGACCCGGCGACCGGTCTGCCGATCGGTCCGACCCGTGACAACCTCAAGGCGGCCGTGGCCGGCGAGACCCACGAGTACACCGACATGTACCCCGGCATGGCCAAGATGGCCCGTGAAGAAGGCCATGACGAAATCGCCGACTGGTTCGAGACCCTGGCCAAGGCGGAGCGCAGCCATGCGAACCGTTATGCCAAGGCCCTGGCCGAATTCGTCGATTGATGTCGGATCTGCGCGAAGCGGGTGACCGCGTCGCGTGATCCGCTGCGGCCACCCGTTTGGGTGGCCGGTTCAGGCCAGTGGCTGTTTGCGTTGCGGCCGTTTTCCTGAACTCCGTGCCAGCAAGACCAGACCAAACCAGAGGACATCATGGCGAAAGAAGGCAATCTCGAAGCGCCGACGCGGCATCCGATCGACTGGAGGGGTGCCGACTACTACGACGAAGCCGCTACATTCCACGAACTCGAGCGCATCTTCGACATTTGCCATGGCTGCCGGCGCTGTGTCAGCCTGTGCGGTTCCTTTCCGACATTGTTCGATCTGGTCGACGAAAGCAAGACCATGGAGGTGGACGGCGTCGACAAGAAGGACTACTGGAAGGTCGTCGACCAGTGTTATCTGTGCGACCTGTGCTACATGACCAAATGCCCTTATGTGCCGCCGCATGAGTGGAACCTCGATTTCCCGCACACCATGCTGCGCGCCAAGGCGATCAAGTTCAAGAAGGGCGAAGTCGGCATGGGCGAGCAATTGCTGGCGTCGACCGACCTGCACGGCAGCCTGGCCGGCATTCCGATCGTGGTGCAGACGGTGAATGCGGTGAACCACACCAAGCCGGCCCGCGCACTGATGGAGAAGGTGCTGGGGGTCGACCAGAACGCCTGGTTGCCGGACCTGGCCACCAGAAAGTTTCGCTCCGCCGCGCCGGCAAGTGTTGAACATCCGGTGCGCGACGGTGCCAAGACGCCGGGCAAGGTGGTCATCTATTCGACCTGCTATATCAATTACAACGAGCCGGGCATTGGCCTGGATCTGCTCAAACTGCTCGACCACAACGCGGTGCCGTATGTTCTGGTTGAGAAAGAAAAATGCTGCGGCATGCCCAAGCTGGAACTGGGCGATCTGCAATCGGTCGACGATAACAAGCAGGTCAACATACCGATCCTGGCCAAATACGCGCGTGATGGTTTTGCCATTCTCAGCGCCGTGCCCAGTTGCACGCTGATGTACAAGCAGGAGCTGCCGCTAATGTACCCGGACGATGCCGAGGTCAAGCTGGTGCAGGACGCGATGTGGGACCCGTTTGAGTACTTCATGGCGCGCAAGCGCGACGGCCTGCTCCAGACCGAGTTCCCGCATGCACTGGGCAAGGTGAGTTACCAGATACCGTGCCACGGGCGCGTTCAGAACATCGGCAAGAAAACCGAAGAGATGCTCAAGATGATTCCGGGCACCAGCGTGCACACCCATGAGCGCTGCTCGGGCCATGCCGGAACGTTCGGCGTCAAGAAGGGCACGCATGCGATGGCGATGAAGATCGGCAAGCCGCTGTTCAAGTCCATGGCGGCGCACAAGGACGGCGGCGCGCCCGATGTCATCAGCTCGGACTGCCCGCTGGGTGGCCATCACATCGCACAGGGCTTCGAGGTGAACCAGCACCCCGCCGTGCCGCAGAAACATCCGCTCACGCTGGTGCGTGAAGCCTATGGCCTGAAATAGGCAAGACCTTTACCCAGGAGCACGACATGTTATTGACCGGAAACATCACCCCCGAGAACCTGATGGGCCTGGAGGCCTACAGCAAATATCGCAAGGCGCACAAGGCCGACATCATGGCGCACCGCAAGTTGCGCTCGGTCGGACTGGGCGAGCACATCAGGCTGCAGTTCGAAAGCGAGATGACGATCCGCTATCAAATCCAGGAGATGCTTCGCATCGAGAAGATCTTCGAGGAAGACGGCATCCTGCAGGAAATCGATGCGTATGCGCCCCTGGTGCCTGACGGCAGCAACTGGAAGGCGACGATGTTGATCGAATACCCGGATGTGAACGAGCGCCGGCGCGAACTGGCGCGGCTGATTGGCGTCGAGGACCGGATGTTTGTCGAAGTCGAAGGGATGGTGCGGGTGTATGCCATCGCCGACGAGGATTTGGAACGCGAGAACGACGAGAAGACCTCAGCCGTGCACTTCGTGCGCTTTGAGCTCAGCGCTGCAATGGTGGCGGCAGTCAAGGCCGGGGCGGGCGTCAAGCTCGGCTGCGACCATACCAACTATCCGGCGCATCTGTCGATGTCGCCTGAAACCCTGGCATCCCTGGCGGCCGATCTGAAATAACCGGGGAGGCAGAGCACGGAGTCTTTGCACTGTCTGTGCCCGGCCGGTTGGATCCGACCGGTAACGCCATGTGTCAGACCATGGACGCGCAGGGCTTGGCACCTGTATCCTTGTGTCTTACCGCAACCAGGGGGAACCATGCTGGACCGATTGAATGTCGGTGTCATCGGATTGGGTGTCATGGGCCAGCGCATGCTGGACCGCATCAAGGACCATCCACGCCTGTGCGCCACGATGGTCTGGGACGCCAACCCCGATACGCTGGGCCTGACACGCGCCCGCCACCCGGAAGTCCAGGCCGCGCATAGCGCGGAGCAATTGATCCACAGCGCCGGTCTGCATAGCGTGTATATCGCAACGCCGCCCGCGGCTCACATGGCGTTCAGCCAATTGGCGCTCGATGCGGGCTTGGCTGTATTTTGCGAAAAGCCGTTGACCGTTGACTTCGATGCTGCGCGCCGTGTGATCCGGCGAATCGACGAGGGTCACCATCGTGCTGCCGTCAACTATTCGCTCGCCGCATCGGCCGGGCTGGCTTTGTTGCAGCAGACGTTCGGCGCCGATTCAGCCAGACCGCTGGGCAATCTGCGAGATGTGCGGATCGCACTGGACTTTGCCGCCTGGCCTCGACCCTGGCAAGCGGCGGCAGGCGAGTGGTTGTCGCTGCGCACCGAGGGGGGATTTGCGCGCGAGGTGCTGTCGCATTTCATCTTTGTGTTGCAGCGGGTACTGGGGCCTGCCACGGTGTGGGACAGTGCCATCACCTTTCCAGTTCATGGCATGGGCGCCGAGACGGCCATGAAGTCCACTTTGCGCGCGGCCGAGGTACCCGTGCAGGTGACGGCCAAGGTCGACCGTGCTGTGCCGGTGGCGGACCACAACGAGATGGTCTGGCGGGCGGAGCAGGGCGCCATCGTGCTGCGCGACTGGTATGGGTTGCTGCGCCTGCGCCAGGGTGGTGAAGTCGAGACGCTGGGCGAGCCGGACGTGCTGCGCGCGGCCGGGCAATCCCGGCAGATGGACCAGTGGGTGGCCCTGATCGAAGGCGAGCGGCATGAACTGCCCGGTTTTGCGGAAGCCCTGGCGGTGCAGGAAACCATCGAGGATTTGCTGCGGGCGCGTTGACGCAGGGTTTTGTGATGTCCGCCACGGGCGCGCAACAGTCGGCGGGGATAATCGTGGCGAAAGGTTGTCCCTGCCCATGTTGTTGTTGCTATCGCCAGCGAAGTCGCTGGACTATGAATCCCCATTGCCCGAACTGCCACACAGCGAGCCGCTGTTTGTCGCGCAATCCGTCCGGCTGATCCGCGAACTGCGCAAACTCAAGGTGCCGCAGATCGCCGAACTGATGGACCTCAGTGACGATCTCGCACGGCTGAACGCGGCCCGTTACAAGGCCTGGCGCCGTGAGGTGCCGCCGCAGACCTCGCGCCAGGCGGTGCTGGCCTTTGACGGCGACGTGTATGGCGGACTTGACACCAAATCGCTCACCGCAGCCGATCTGGAGTGGACGCAGCAGCATGTGGCATTGCTCAGCGGGCTGTATGGCGTGCTCAGGCCCTTGGACCGCATGCAGCCCTACCGGCTGGAGATGAAGACCCGGCTGGCGAACGAACGTGGCGCGAACCTTTACCAGTTCTGGGGCGAGCGTATTTCGCAATATCTGAACCAGCGACTCGCGCAAACCACGGATCCTGTGGTGGTGAACCTCGCCTCGCAGGAGTACTTCAAGGCAGTGGACCGCAAGGCGCTGCGGGCGCGTGTGGTGGAGTGTGTGTTCGAGGAGTTGCGCGACGGCCGGTACAAGGTCATCAGCTTCATGGCAAAGCGCGCGCGCGGCCTGATGGCACGCCATGTGATCCGCACGCGCGCCACCCAGGTACACCAGCTTGAGACCTTCAATGCCGAAGCTTATCGGCTGGACCGTCAGGTGTCGCAGCCGGATCGGCTGGTATTTCGGCGTTCGGCCCCCAACTGAACCGCAACGCGTCTGGCGTATCGCCGTCTGGCGTTGCGGCTGACCACGGTAATGCACACGCAAGGAGCAGCATGAAGATCAAAGCCAATGGAATCGACATCGAAGTTCAGGACAGCAGCTCCGGCCCGTCCGACACCCGCCCGGTGGTGCTGCTGATCATGGGTCTGGGCATGCAACTGGTGGCCTGGCCGCCTGCTGTATTGCAGCTGCTGGACGATGCCGGCTATCGCGTGATCTGTTTTGACAACCGGGACATCGGACTGTCGCAGCATTTTGATCACCTGGGCAAGCCGAATCTGCTGTGGGCTGGTCTGAAGCATCGTCTGGGCTGGCGCGTGCGCCCGCCCTACACACTGCAGGACATGGCGGCCGATTCGGTTGGCGTGCTCGATGCACTGGGGGTGGGCAAAGCCCATGTGGTGGGGGTGAGTATGGGGGGCATGATTGCACAGCGCGTGGCCCTGGCAGCGCCCGAACGTGTGGCCAGCCTGACCAGCATCATGAGTTCGAGTGGCGCCCGCGATCTGCCGCAGGCCAATCCGCGCCTGATGCGGATATTGTTCAGCCGCCCTGAAAATGTGTCGCGCGATGCCATCGTGGCGCACTATCTGCGGCTTTTCCAGGCGATTGGCAGTCCGGGCTTTCCCACCGAAAAGGCCGAGCTGGTGACACGCATTGGCCTGGCCGTGGACCGCAACTACCATCCGGCGGGAACCGTGCGCCAGATGGTCGCGATCGCCGCTGACACCACCCGTGCAGACGACTTGTCCAAGCTGAACAAACCCACGCTGGTGCTGCATGGCCTTGCCGACCCTTTGGTGCCGCTGGCGCATGGGCAGGACACGGCACGGCGTATTCCCGGCGCGCGGTTCGCGGGTATTGAAGGCATGGGTCATGATCTCGCCCAGGGGGTCGTGGACCGACTGATGCCGCATCTGGCGCCATTCTTGCTGGCGCACCGCTGAGAGTATTCATTCGCATGTTGACCCCTGAACGTTCCCAGCTGGGCAAGGCTTCGGCCTATCCTGACCACTATGACGCATCGCAGCTGTATCCGATTGCCCGTGCGCCCAACCGCGGCGAGATCGGCATTGGTGCGAGCTTGCCGTTTATGGGCGCCGACCTGTGGACTGCCTTTGAGCTGGGCTGGCTGAATCGGCGCGGCAAGCCGCAGTTGGCGTTGGGCCACTTCACGGTGCCGTGCGAGACGCCGAACATCATTGAGAGCAAGTCGTTCAAGCTGTATCTGGGCAGCCTCAACAACTCCCGGTTCGACGATGTCGACGCGGTGCAAGCCTGCCTGCGCAAGGACCTGAACGAGGCCTTGTGGCGTGGCGCGCCGGTGCCTGGCACCGGTGTGGGCGTGCGCTTGATGGGTCCGGAAATGTTCGGCAAAGAGCCGGTGCAAGAACTCGACGGCCTGAACCTGGACCGCCTGGACGCGGAATGCACGCTGTATACACCTGCGCCAGAGCTGCTGCGTGCCGACGCCGACCATCAGCCAGTGACCGAGACCTTGTGCAGCCGCCTGCTCAAGAGCAACTGCCTGGTGACCGGTCAGCCGGACTGGGGCAGCGTGCAAATCAGCTACAGCGGGCCGCAGATCGACCAGGAAGGCCTGCTCCAGTACATCGTGAGTTTTCGCAACCACAACGAGTTCCACGAGCAATGTGTGGAACGCATCTACATGGACATCTGGCGCCGCTGCAAACCAACCAAATTGTCGGTGTATGCGCGTTACACCCGCCGTGGCGGGTTGGATATCAACCCGTTTCGCACCAGTGCGCCGCAGGCTTTGCCGCGCAATGTGCGAACTGCGCGGCAGTAGCCATCGTATTCTGCGCGGGCCAGGCGGCTGCGCCTGAGTCGCTCGCGGTTTCGCCTCGCTGTTGCGTCTGAAGCGGCGGGTGCGCGTCAGACACTCCTGTCATCAAAACGCCGCAGCTCTGCCAGATCGGGAAAGTCGCCGGCGCGCTTTTCCTTCATGGCATTGACCGCTTCGCCCACATGGCGGTTGCTCCAGATGGCACTTTGCAACCATCCCATCTGCTGCAGAGCGTCGGCCACGGAATGGTCGCGGGTGTAGTGGATGGCCTGCTTGGTGCCCCAGATCGCGACCGGGGGCTTGGACGCGATCTCGCGGGCAATCTGCATGACGCCGGCCATCATCGCCTGCGGCGTATCAAACACCTCGTTGACCAGGCCCAGCGCGAGGGCCCGTGCGGCGGGTAGGCGCCGGCCGGTGTAGGCGAGTTCCTTGGCGACCGCTTCAGGAATCAGCTTGGGCAGGCGTTGCAAGGTGCCGACGTCTGCCACCATGCCGATGTTGATCTCCTGGATGCAGAAGAATGCGTCGGCTGTTGCATAACGCAGGCAGCAGGCGGTGACCATATCCACCGCGCCGCCGATGCAGCCGCCCTGGATGGCGGCGATCACCGGCATACGCAAGGACTCCAGCCTGGTGAACGTGGCCTGCAATGCGCCAATCGTGTCGAGCATCGCGGCGCGCCCCTCCGGGCTGCGGTCATCCATCTGAACGCCGCCGGAGAACACCTCCAGCGCCATGCCGGCGCTGAAGTGCTTGCCGGTGCTCGACAACACCAGCACGCGTGTCTGTGCGCCGTGGTGGATCTGGTCGAGTACGCCGTCGAGTTCACGCCAGAACGTGGCGTTCATCGTATTCATGGCCTCGGGCCGGCAAAGCGCCAGATGGGCGACGGGGCCGTCGTGGGTCAGGGAAAAGCAGCTCAGGGGTGGGTTGGATGATGGGGTCATGGCTCCACTGTAATCCTGCCGCCAGCATGGGTGGCGGGGCAAGCCCATGGTCGGGCCGTGGCCTGCTTCGGCACGGCCTAAAAGAGTTGCCCTGTCCGGCCGTCGCCGGTTGCGCCGGGTTCGCGCGCTTCGTGGATCGGCGACGCGGCGGCCACAGACTGCAGATCGGCGGCCTTGGCCAGCGAGCCGACCCGTACGCCGAGCAGGCGCAGGCGACGCTCGAGCGGCACGCGCTTGAGGCACTGGCCGGCGACCTGCCGGATGGCCTGCGCGTCGGCGGTATGCTGGAACAGCGTCTGGTCGCGCGTGGCGATCTTGAAATCATCGAAGCGCAGCTTGATGCCGATGGTCTTGCCGACGTAGCCCTTGCGCTGCAGGTCGCCGGCCACCTGCTCGCACAAGCGCGTGAAGATGGCGCTCAATTCGGCGCGGTCGCGCACGGCGTGCAGGTCACGCTCGAAGGTGGTTTCGCGGCTCATCGATACCGGTTCACTGTCGGTGGACACCGGGCGATCGTCGCGGCCCCAGGCGGCACGAAACATCCAGGCCCCGGTGCTCTGGCCGAAGTGGTCGATCAGCCACTGCTCGTCTTTTTGCGCCAGCTCGCCGATGGTGTGGATGCCGTGGCCCTGCAGCCTGGTATCCGCCTTGGGGCCGATGCCGTTGACTTTGCGGCAGGCCAGCGGCCAGACCATGCTTTGCAGATCTTGATCGTGAACGATGGCAATGCCATTTGGTTTGTTGAATTCGCTGGCCATCTTGGCCAGCAGCTTGTTGGGTGCCACGCCGACCGAGCAGGTCAGGCCGGTGGCGTCGAAGATGCTTTTCTGGATCAGCCGGGCGAGCACACGCCCACCCTCGCGCTGGCCACCGGGCACGTCGGTGAAGTCGATGTACACCTCGTCGACACCGCGGTTTTCCACTTGCGGCGCGATCGACAGGATGACCTGCTTGAAGGCACGTGAGAAACGGCGGTATTCTTCGAAGTCGGTCGGCAGCATGATGGCCTGCGGGCACAACTTGGCGGCCTTCATCAGGCCCATCGCCGAGCCGATGCCGAACGGGCGCGCGGGGTAGGTGGCCGTGGTGATGACGCCGCGTCCAACATAGTCCTTGAGCTTTGCAAAGGCCTCGACCGGAATCCGCGCGCGCGGGTTACCGCCGGCCTGCGCCTCGGGGTCGTCGGCCAGCGCGGCGAGTGCCGCCTCGACTGCACTGCGCCCGCCACCGACGACGACCGGCAGACCCTTCAGCTGCGGATAACGCAGCAGCTCGACCGACGCAAAAAAGGCGTCCATGTCGAGGTGGGCGATGCGGCGCAGTGGCGCAGCGTCGTAATCTGGGTGGGTGGTGTTCACGCGATCATTTTCATGCAGGCGTCTTCCCGCACACGGTGGCGCGAACCGCATGCAGCGCCAGTGTCGCTTTCTGGTGGCGCGGGTAGCCGGCCAGCAGCGCATC
>JBKJRR010000512.1:0-9754 GCA_046594635.1 Burkholderiaceae bacterium | reverse complement strand
GTCGCTGCCCGCCATCTGAAAGACAGCATGTTCGCCGCTGATCGCCAGGTTATCAATCACCACATCGTTATAGGGCCGACGGCCCAGGGTTGTCCGGTCTTTGGTCAGCTGGACTTCCTTGATGACAACACCATCGATCGATACGATCATTTTCGGCATGACCGACTCCTATTCATCTGCCACTTTTTCATATTAGACACGAACTCTCTATTTTCCCAACAGTCTGGAGATCAGGCCACGTTTTTCTGCCGCCGGCTCCGCCAGCACCAGCAATACAGAGATATTGTCACGCCCGCCATGCTCGTTTGCCACGGCCACGAGTATGTCCGCTTTCTGGTCCATGGGGACAGGCCCCCCAAGGATACTGGCAATTTCGGCATCGTCAACCATGTCGGACAGGCCGTCAGAGCACAACAGATAACAATCGCCAGCCTCGACCTGGTGCTCGTTGACTTCCATCATCACGGAGTCTTCGACGCCCAATGCCCGGGTCACCAGGTTCTTGATTGAAGACCCGACCGCCTGCTCGGGCGTGATCAAGCCGGCGTCGATCTGCTCTTGCAGCAACGAATGGTCTTTGGTGATCTGTACCAGGTTTCCATCTCGCAGACGATAACAACGCGAATCGCCGATATGGCCCAGGATAAAGGTGTTGCCGTGGAACACGCCTACCACCAGCGTCGTGCCCATGCCCGAGTACTGCGGATTGGATTTCGACGCGTTGAAGATCGATCGATTCGCGTTGTCCACGCAGATCTCCAGTGCCCGTCGGATCTCCTTGAGGTTGACGTTTTTGCCTGTTTCGGCCAACCAGCGGGCCATTTCGGATTTGATAAAGGCGGTGGCCATGCCGCTGGCAATCTCGCCGGCGTTGTATCCACCCATGCCATCGGCCAATACGCCTAACTGCGCGGACTCGTCGACCAGCACTGCGTCTTCGTTGTTGTCTCTGGCCCTGCCAGGGTCCGTTCTGGCAAGAAAGGTGTATTGCATCATCACAGCCGGATCAGATCTCGACATCTGGCGCTGCGCCACCGTTGCTTGGAGCCATCTTGTCGCTGTCCTTGACCTTGTGCACGACGGTTTTCTCAAATCCATCGTCCGGCCTGCGGGTCTGCGCAGGACTTGCCTGATGCACGACTGTTTTCTCGAATGCCATCCCCGGCTTGCCCGCCGCAGGAATGGTCTGATGAACCAGCGTCTTCTCGAAATCGGATTCCGGCGCGGCCGACTGCGATGGCACGAACTTCTGCACCACGGTCTTGTCGAACCCGTCGGACGCCGCAGCGGCCATCGTGGCAGAGGCAAGCACTGCCGTCTTGTCGTGACTGCTTGGCGATTTGGCCGCTTGCGGCGCAGCGGCCGGTGTACGAGGGGGCACTGCACCCGGCGCCGGTCCCGGCCTGTTGCCCCCGAGCTGTGTCATCACCGAACGCAAGTCGGCAGCGAACTGCTCACCGTCCTGGTACCGCGTCTCGGGCCGCTTGCTCAAAGCCAGGGCCACCAGATCGGCCAGATTTTGCGGCAGGTCACTGCGCAGAGTTCGTACGTCGGGCGCCTCCTCATTGGCGATCTTGTACATCAGTTCTGCCATGGACTCACCACGGAACGGCAACACGCCAGTGAGCATCTGGAACAGCATCACGCCCAGAGAATAAAGGTCGGATCGGCCGTCAACCTTCTTGCCGGCCAGTTGCTCAGGTGACATGAAACTCGGGGTTCCGAGCACCAGACCTGTCTTGGTCTTGCTCGAGTCGGTGATCCGGGCAATGCCGAAGTCGGTGACCTTGACGGTATCGCTGTCGGCCTCGTACATGATGTTGGCCGGCTTGATATCGCGATGCACGACGTTTTGCCGGTGCGCATATGCCAGTGCCTCGGCCACACGCGCCGCAATCGACAGCACCCGCGGAGCCGGCAACAGGTTGCCCTCCTTGCAGTGGTCGAGCAGGTCCTTGCCCTTGAGGAACTCCATGGCGATATAGGCCAGATCGTGCTCCTCCCCCGCATCGAAGATGGTGACGATGTTCTGATGCTGCAACCGGCCGGCCGTTTCGGCCTCGCGGAAGAAACGTTCGCGTGCATCGACCAGTTCGTCTCCCGAGAACTCCTGGCTCAAGGCCATGGTCTTGATCGCCACGACACGGCCGATCTTCGGGTCCTTGCCAAGATAGACCACCCCCATCGCGCCCTTGCCAAGTTCCTTGTCGACCTGGTAGCGCCCGAGCATCGGCTTTTCGACCGCACCGCCGTCGAGCAGCATCGTGCCGCCCGGATGGGAGCCACTGCCCCCTAACATGACGGTCTCGGACAGGTTCTTGGCCCGGTTGAGCTTGGCCGGCAGGTCCTTGTAGTCCTTGTCGTATGTGGACATGTGCTGGTATACCGCCTCGGCCTTGTTGAACTGGCGCTTGCGCTCGAAGTCCAGCGCCAGGCTGTACAGGTTACCCATCACGGCATCACCGAACGGAACCCGGCGGAATCGGTCAAATGCGGCGTCCAGCTGACCCTGTCCCTGCAACGCCAGACCCATCATGCGGTTGGTTTCAGCCGACTCTTCGTCAGATTTCAGTTTGCCGGCCTCGGTCACCAGGAAACGTTTGGTGGTCAGCGCCAGATGACCGATGGCCAGCAGCATCGCCGGCAACACCAGCTTGAGCCAGATCGCACTGCCCGAGAGCATGGCGAACTCAGCGCCCAGCAGGCCGACAAATGACACCAGCGTCACGATCGCCGCCATGCCCGCCGACAGGCGCGGCAAGACCGCGATGATGTATCCGGCCACCAGCAGGAAAATCGCAAGTGTCGCCCAGACGCCCCATGACGGTTGCACGATGAAATGTTCGCCCAGAATGCTCGATGTGATGTGGGCAATGGTCTCGGCCGGCGAAAGCCCGGCATTGCCGGGCACCGGGAACTGGACCCCGACACCAGCCGCAGTGGCGCCGATGATGACGATCTTGTCGGCGTACTTGCTTGCCGGGATCTTGCCATTGAGCACGTCATAAAACGAATCGACCGCAAACGCGGGTCGCCCGTCACGCGCCTTGTAGAACTGCGGCAACATCAACGCGCCTTCGTCGGTCTTGACGCGCAGTTTGCCAATCTGGACTGATTCGCCCGGATTGATCTTGATGTCGGCAGGGCCCAGATTAATGCTCCGGGCGGCAGCCAACAAAGCCATGGACGGAACGGCGTTGCCAAAATAGTTGACCAGCAACGGCTCCTGGCGTACGGCGCCATCGACGTCCTGGATCTGGTTGAGGTGGGCAATACCGGCTGCAACCACCCCGATCTGCTCAATCGGCTGTTGCCCGCTGATGGCCGGAATGCCGAAGCCCTCCAGCGCCCGGATGGTGCTTGCTGCCGCGTAACCCGCCATCGGTTTATCCGGATTACCCTGCGGTTCGCCCAACTGGTACACCGACGGCACCAGTACATTGCCTGCGCTCTTCATGCTGGCGGCCAGCACGGCGTCGGTATCGAGCACCCGCTCGGCTTCGGCGATGACCTTGGCAACGGCGGTGTCACCACTGGCCGGCAACAAGGCCTTCATCTGGCGGATGAAACCCAGACCGCGGTCGACCTGCGGCTCGATGAAGAACACGGTCTCGACAATGGTCTTGGCCTTGGCCTGGGACAACTGGTCGATGATTTTGGCGTGGATATCGCGTGGCCAGGGCCAGCGACCAATATTGGCGATGCTCTGATCGTCAATCGCGATGATCGCGATCCGGTCATTGGGTTGTCGTGAGGTACTGGTGCTGCCGAAGTCGTAAAACCGACGCTCGAGGGTTCCGATCAGATCGGTGGCCTGGTTCAGGACCAATACGGCCAGCACAATCGCAACCCCGGCAAACCAATCCGCGCGCCAGAATTGCGCATTCTTCGATGATGACTTTGTTGCCACGTTCCAACCCACCCGGTTATTTGATTCGACTTTTCACGGTGCACGTGAGTCAGGAAAGCCCAGGCCCCTCAACTCGAAGGTACGAAGAAGCTACGTTAGCAGACCATGCCGCTACCGACAAGTGACATAGTTGGGGGCACTTGTCGTTTTTTTGCACAGCCCCGCGGGCGAACTGCCCAAGGCAAGGAAATCGCCACGCCGTCGCGCGGCACGTTGTTCAGTCTGCTTGTCGGGCCCGCTGACGCATGATCAGACCAGAGGCGTACACCAGCGCGGCGCCCGCGACCCCCATGCCGTAGTTCCAGGTCTTGTTCTGCGGCAACCATTCCAGCACGGCCGGATCGGTGTGTGCCATGGTTCCGGCAATCCAGCCCAGCAACATGCCGCCGACCGTGATGATGATCGGGAAACGGTCCATCAGCCTGAGCACCAGCTGGCTGCCCCAGATGATGATGGGCACGCTCACCAGCAGGCCGAAAATCACCAGTGGCAACTGGTGACTTTCGCCGGCACCGGTGGCCGCACCGGCGATGGCAATGACGTTGTCCACGCTCATCACCAGATCGGCGACGATGACCGTCTTGACCGCAGCCCACAACTTGTCGCTGCCCTGGATATTGCCGTGCTCGTCGTCGTCCTGCGGCGCCAGCAGTTTGATGCCGATCCACAACAACAGCACAGCACCGACCAGCTTCAGGTACGGCACCTGCAAAAGCGTCAGCGCAAACGCGATCAGGATCACGCGCAGCAAAATCGCTCCTGCCGTACCCCAGAGAATGCCTTTGGTTCTTTGATGCGGCGGCAGCTTGCGGCAGGCCAGGGCAATGACCACGGCATTGTCGCCACCGAGCAGGATGTCGATCATGATGATCTGACCGACAGCTATCCAGAAGTGGGCAGTGAGAAATTCTTCCACGCTTGTACTACTTGATCGAACCGGGGCATAAGAATCATGCCCCGGGTGGCGTGCGCCTGGTGATTACTTGAGAACGGATTTGAGCAACTTGCCCATTTCGGACGGATTGCGCGTGATCTTGAAACCACACTCTTCCATGACAGCCAACTTGGCATCGGCCGTATCGGCGCCGCCGGAGATCAGCGCGCCGGCGTGACCCATGCGCTTGCCCGCAGGCGCGGTGACGCCGGCAATGAAGCCGACGACCGGCTTCTTCATGTGGTCCTTGCACCAGCGCGCCGCCTCGGCTTCGTCCGGTCCGCCGATCTCGCCGATCATGATGACAGCATCGGTGTCAGGATCATCGTTGAACGCCTGCATGATGTCGATGTGCTTGAGCCCGTGGATGGGCCCGCCGCCAATACCGACCGCACTCGATTGCCCCAGGCCGATGTCGGTCAGCTGCGCAACCGCCTCATAGGTCAAGGTACCCGAGCGCGAGACCACGCCAATGCGGCCCTTGCGATGGATGTGACCCGGCATGATGCCGATCTTGATCTCCTCAGGGGTGATCAGACCCGGGCAGTTCGGGCCCAGCAGCAAGGTGTTCTTGCCACCGGCCGCGACACGCGCAATCATCTTGTTGCGGAGTTCGAGCATGTCACGCACCGGGATACCCTCGGTGATGCAGATGGCCAGATCGAGTTCGGCTTCGACGGCCTCCCAGATCGCAGCGGCAGCGCCCGCCGGCGGCACGTAGATGACGGACACGGTGGCGCCGGTCTTGGCGGCAGCATCCTTGACCGAGCCGAAGATCGGTATGCCGAAGATCGACTCACCGGCCTTCTTGGGATGCACCCCCGCAACAAAGCAGTTCTTGCCGTTCGCGTATTCCTGGCACTTCTCGGTATGGAACTGACCGGTCTTGCCGGTGATGCCCTGCGTGATGACCTTGGTGTCTTTGTTGATCAGAATGCTCACTTGAACTCCTTCACCACTGAAGCGCCATCCGTCCAGACCGTCTGCGGCCAGGCCAGGCGCCCGTGTGTCTTGTTGGTTGACCTGACGCGGATTACTGGACTGCTGCCACGACCTTTTGTGCCGCCTCGGCCATCGTATCGGCACTGATGATCGGCAAACCCGACTCGGCCAGCATCTTCTTGCCCAGCTCTTCGTTGGTGCCCTTCATTCGGACCACCAGCGGTACGCTGAGGTTGGTCGCGCGGCAGGCGGTGATGACACCCGTGGCGATGGTGTCGCACTTCATGATGCCGCCGAAGATGTTCACCAGGATCGCCTTGACCTTGTCGTTCTTGAGCATGATCTTGAAGGCCTCGGTCACCTTCTCGGGTGTGGCACCGCCGCCGACATCCAGGAAGTTGGCTGGCTCGGCACCGTACAACTTGATGGTGTCCATCGTGGCCATCGCCAGGCCGGCACCGTTGACCAGGCAACCGATGGTTCCATCCAGGCTGATGTAGGCCAGATCGAACTTGCTGGCCTCGACTTCGGCCGGGTCTTCTTCGTCCAGATCGCGGTAAGCCACGATTTCCTGCTGGCGGAACAATGCATTCGAGTCAAAGTTGAACTTGGCGTCCAGGGCCTTGATGCCGCCGCCACCTTCCAGGATCAGCGGGTTGATCTCGACCAGCGAGGCGTCCGTCTCCATGTAGCACTGGTACAGCTTTTGCAATACGGCGACGCACTGCGCGGCGGAGCCGGCCGGCACGCCGATGCCGTTGGCCAATTCCCTGGCTTGCGCCTCGGTCAGGCCGGTCGCCGGATCGACAAACACCTTGAGAATCTTCTCGGGCGTGGCATGCGCCACTTCCTCAATATCCATGCCACCTTCGGAGGAGGCCATGATCGCGACCTTCTGCGATGCACGGTCGGTGACCACCGACACGTAGTATTCCTTCTTGATGTCAGCACCGTCCTCGATCAGCAGGCGACGCACCTTTTGGCCCAGCGGGCCGGTCTGATGGGTGACCAGCTGCATACCGAGGATTTCGCCCGCCAGGGCCTTGACCTCGTCAATCGAGCGGGCCAGCTTGACGCCACCTCCCTTGCCACGGCCGCCGGCATGAATCTGGGCCTTGACCACCCAGACCGGGCCGCCCAGCTTTTGAGCTGCCTCGACTGCCTCTTGCACGGTAAAGGCCGCAATGCCGCGCGGCACCGGGACTCCGAATTTGCGCAAGATTTCCTTGCCTTGGTACTCGTGAATCTTCATGAGGTTTCTCTCGGAGACAGGAACAAACCCACTGTGCTGGAGAATATGTGCAAACCCAGTCGACAATGGACACCGAAGTCCTCGAATGTATCATGCTGCAATGCGGCAATATCTGCGTGTATTACGTATCCGGCGCAGCTGTTGCCTGCAAACTGAAAGGACCGGCCATGGCAAAAAGGATATTCATTGACGGAGAGGCCGGCACCACCGGATTGCAGATCCGCGAGCGCTTGCAGACCATGTCCGGCGTCGAACTGGTCAGTATCGAAGCCCATCTGCGCAAGGACCCGCAGGCCAAGCGCGCAATGATGGGTCAGGTAGACCTGGTCATCCTGTGCCTGCACGACGACGCTGCGCGCGAATCGGTGGCCATGATCGACGCATTGGCAGCGAGCAGCGGCAAGCCCGGCCCGCGCATCATCGACGCATCGACCGCCCACCGCATCGCGCCCGATTGGGTGTTCGGGTTTCCCGAACTGAGCGCCGGGCAGGCGGTGGCCGTGGCTGGCGCGCAACGCGTCAGCAATCCGGGTTGTTATGCCACCGGCGCGATTGCGTTGATCCGTCCGCTGATCGATGCCAGCCTGCTGCCGCCCGATACAGCGCTGTCACTGCCTTCGGTCAGTGGCTATTCCGGCGGCGGTCGCAGCATGATCGAGGCCTACGAAAACGGCTCGGCGCCGGCATACGAGGTGTATGGCCTGGGGCTCAAGCACAAACACGTGCCTGAAATCATGCGCCACACCGGCCTGACCCGCCGGCCATTGTTCATTCCCGCAGTGGGCAATTTTCGCCAGGGCATGCTGGTGCAACTTCCGCTGCATCTGGACGACCTGCCGGGCAAGCCCAGCGCCCGGGACTTGCACGACGCGCTGGCCAAACACTATCAGGGCAGCACGTGGGTCACGGTCGAGGCGGCCAACCCGGACGGCAAACTCGACGCACTGGCGCTGGTTGACACCAACAAGCTCGAATTGCGCGTGTTCGCCAATGACGCGGCCAAGGACGGTTTCAGTCATGCGGTACTGATCGCCCGCTTGGACAACCTGGGCAAAGGTGCCAGCGGCGCGGCGGTGCAAAACCTCAAGCTGATGCTGGGACTCTGACCGCTTGCCTCTCACGCGGTTCGGGTAAACAAGCTGCCGCGTGCCACCTGGTCCGACGGCTCAGTCGGCCGGGGATTGATCCGGCCAGTCGCTGGCACCGGACACGACACGCCGGATGGTGTCGCCACCAAAGCCGCGCGCGGCAAGATAACGGATCTGGCGTGCACGGTCGGCGGCGTCCGGTGCACGCACGTCGCCCGATGTTGCCGGCAGCTGCGTGGCAGCGTATTTCTTTTGCCAGACGGCGCGGGCCCGGGCCAACTCGCTGCCCTGCAAACCGGCTACGGCATCTCGGATAGCCTCGGCGGGCAGGCCTTTGTCCTGCAACTCCTGGCGAATGCGCGCGGCGCCCAGCTTGCCAGCGCGCCGATGCAGCACCGATTCGACGACACGCTTCTCGTCGATGAATCCCTTGGTCTGCAAGGCATCGAGCGCACGCGCCAGCTCACCGGGTTCGGTTTCATGGCGCTGCAACTTGCGCTCG
Source organism: Burkholderiaceae bacterium (assembly GCA_046594635.1). Classification (GTDB taxonomy): domain Bacteria; phylum Pseudomonadota; class Gammaproteobacteria; order Burkholderiales; family Burkholderiaceae_C; genus CAISIP01. Next base: position 1,126 of record JBKJRR010000512.1, on the reverse strand, counting down.
AGCTCCAGCCGGGAATGTTCGCGCGTGGCCAGCAGCCGCAAGGCGCGCGCCTTGAGTGACGGCGGAGGAAGCGGCACGGGTTCGGCAAAGGTGGCAAAAACGATAGCGGGCGCCGATCAAACTCCATCGGCTTTCTTGCCCTTGGCCTTGGCTGCCACCTCGGCGCCGGCCCGCTCGGGCAGCATGGGGATGCCCAGCGACTCACGCACCTTGTTTTCGATCTCGCGCGACAGATCGGGGTTTTCGCGCAGGAACTCGCGCGCGTTGTCCCGTCCTTGGCCAATCTTCTCGCCGTTATAGGCATACCAGGCGCCGGACTTGTCCAGGATCTGCGCATTTACGCCCATGTCGATGATCTCGCCATGGCGGCTGATGCCTTCGCCGAACAGGATGTCGAACTCGGCCGTCTTGAACGGCGACGCGACCTTGTTCTTGACCACCTTGACCTTGGTCTCGTTGCCGATCGCCTCGTCGCCCTTCTTGATCGTGCCGGTACGGCGGATGTCGAGCCGCACCGAGGCATAGAACTTGAGCGCGTTGCCGCCGGTGGTGGTCTCGGGGCTGCCGAACATGACGCCGATCTTCATGCGGATCTGGTTGATGAAGATGACCATGCAGTTGGTCTTCTTGATGTGCGCGGTGAGCTTGCGCAGCGCCTGGCTCATCAGCCGCGCCTGCAGGCCGGGCAGGGAGTCGCCCATTTCGCCCTCGAGCTCGGCCTTGGGTGTGAGCGCCGCGACCGAGTCGATGACGATCAGGTCAACCGCGCCGGAGCGCACCAGCGAGTCGACGATCTCGAGCGCCTGCTCGCCGGTATCGGGTTGGCTGATCAGCAGATCCTGCAGGTTGACGCCGAGTTTTTGCGCGTACTGGATGTCCAATGCGTGTTCGGCATCGACAAAGGCGCATTGGCCGCCGGTTTTCTGCATCTCTGCAATCGCCTGCAGCGTCAGCGTGGTCTTGCCGGACGACTCCGGGCCGTAGATTTCGATCACCCGCCCGCGCGGCAGACCGCCAACGCCCAGGGCGATGTCCAGCCCCAAGGAGCCGGTCGACACCACCTGGATGTCTGCAATCACCTCGCCCTCGCCCAGACGCATGATCGTGCCCTTGCCGAACTGTTTTT
>JBKJRR010000431.1:0-13805 GCA_046594635.1 Burkholderiaceae bacterium | reverse complement strand
TCCGGCTCAACCACTGGTACCGCCGCGCCAGCGAGTGGCACACCGAGCCGGTCATCAAGCAGATTTACACCAAACTCAGCCAGGACGAGGCGCGCCATGGAGGTGCCTATCTGAAATACATGAAGCAGGCGATCTCACGTTGCGGTAACGAGGCCAAGAGCGCATTCGCCAAGGTGGGTGTGCTCATGGCCAGCGCACGGCGCACGGCGCAGGCCATGCATCCGACCAACCTGCATGTGAACAAGTCGCTGTTTCCCAAGGACACGGTGCAAAGCCGGATACCCGATCCGTTATGGCTTGAACATTGGCTCGACCAACAGATCAAGTTCGACGCGAGCTGGGAGGGGCGTGTGGTGGATCGCATCCTGCACAACCTGAGCTTGTTGTTCAATCGCAGTTTTACGACGGTGCAGGAACTCAACAAATACCGCAAGGAGCTCGCACGGGAACGCGAGGGCCTGGTCGTTTTGGCCCCGCTACCAGGCGCGGCTTGAAGGGGCCGGCCCGCCGGTCAGAGCCAGCATCCGGTCAAGCTGGAGGTTCACCTTGCAGTCGCCCGGTGCCACGCCCGAGACGATGCGCTGCTCGCGCATGCTGGTATCGCGCACCGGATGTTCGCCCATGGGAATGCCGTCCCGGTTGACCAGGATCGCCACCCGCGGCATGGTGGTGTTGGCGCCACGGCGCACTACCACACCGATTTCCTGATTGGCCAGCCGCACCAGCGAGCCGGGCGAATACACACCTACCGCCTTGATCAGCGCCGCGCCGGCATCGTCGATGGCGCGCTGCTCGTCGAAATACACCGCCTGCATCGCCGTCGACGCCGTGTCGGGACGGCGCGAGGAGCGCGGCGCCAGATGCGCGGCGAACTTGTCGGCACGTTGCAGCAAGCGGGCCATGCGCTGGCCGTCGGAGCGTGTGGCCAGCGCTCCGGCAGTGGTCGAATGATGCTCGCGCACGGCCTGCAGGCACAGGGCATCCCGCAACCCGAGCCGGCGCAGCAGCGCCTCTGATCGCCGTGGATGCTGGTCGATCAGTTCGCGTTGCGCCGCGGTGGGCGGATCGTTCTGAGCAGCCAGTCGGTCCTGCAGCTCGGTCATCGCGACGTTCATCGTCAGCGCCGCTTTGCACACGCCGTCCACCAGATGTTGTGGCCAACCCAGCACGTCGCGCGCCGCCAGTGCGCACATCACGCTCACCAGCATCGAATGCGTCGCGCTGTACAGCTGGATTTCGCTGGAAGCCAGATGGAACAATGCAAACAGGGCGCCATCGGGGTTGCGTTCGGTCTGCTGCTCCAGGCGCTTTTGCAAGCGTTCGAGGTCGTCGGTGAAATGGGCGCCGTCCAGGTCGCGCAGCAGCCTGTTGCCCTGCACCTGCAGGTCGAGCCAGTCCAGTTCGTCGCCCATGTTGCGGTTGCGTGGCGTGGCCAGATCGCCGGTGGTGAGCCGGACCTGAGCGATCTTGCCCAACGTGCGCTCGTCGCGCACCAGTTCATGCAGTTTTCCGGCGAAGGCCTTCTGGTGCTGCTCCGACTCGGATACGTCAACGAAGAAGCCGGCGCCGCGACCACGCACTGCCTCAAGGTCGTCACGCGTCACGATGACATAGCCCTTGCGGGCCAGCAAGGTGCCGTTCTGGTCGCGCAAGGAAAACGGCAGCGGCTGGCCGATGGCGATTGACTCGTCGATGACTTGTACGAGATTCATGGCTACTGCAGTTTTTGGTCACGCGCGGGACGCGCGCACTCGGATGTCAGCATACGCCTGCGTGCACGGGCCCGAACGCCATACAAACCGGGCCATCGTGCTGCTTTTCCACCCTTTCGCGGTGCGTCGGACGACGGCCTCAGCGAGGCACCTGCCCGAACACTGCTTGCCACAAGGCCAGAACCGCATCGCGTTCGGCGCCAAGCTCTGCCACAGGCAGCTGGGTCGGAGCCTCGTTCAGGCGCGCATGGTGTTGCACCCGGCGCAACTCGCGGTAGGCGCGGGCGGCTGCCAGACCGACGCCCTCCGGCAACAGGCCGCATTCCTGCGCCCGCTGCAGCAGCGCGATATTGCCGGCGTTGGCTACCAGTACTTCGTGCTGCCCGGCCTGCGACAGCACCAGATACTGCACGGTGAACTCGACATCGACCATGCCGCCGGGGCTGTGCTTGACATCGAAGTGATCAGCCTTGACCGGACGGGCAGCTCGCACCTTTTCACGCATCGCGACGATTTCGGCGCGCAGGCCGTCCGGATCCCGGTGCGCGGTCACTACTCCACGGCGAATTTCGTCGAAGCGCGCACGCATGGCGTCGTCGCCAAGCAGGAAACGCGCGCGCGTCATGGCCTGGTGTTCCCAGGTCCAGGCAGTGTTGCTGCCGCGCTTTTCCTGGTAGGCCGCATAGGCCGCAAAACTGGTGACCAGCAGCCCGGAATTGCCGTTGGGGCGAAGCGCCGTGTCGATCTCGTAGAGGTCGCCTTCGCCGGTCTTGACCGTGAGCCAGTTGATCAGTTTGCGCACGAAGGTGGCGTAGACCTCGGCGGAGCGTTCGTCATCGTCCTCGTAGACGAAGACGATGTCCAGATCACTGCCGTACCCCAGTTCCAGCCCGCCCAGCTTGCCGTAGGCGATGATGGCCAGTCGTGGCTCGTCGCGGTGCCGGTTCTTCAGCCGGTTCCAGCACCATCGGGTGGTGATACGCAGCACCGACTGCGCCAGCGCGCTCAGATCATCGGCCACCTGCTCGACACTCAGCACACCCTCGACATCGCGCGCCAGCGTGCGGAACACTTCGGCGTGGTGGGCCCGGCGCAGCAGGTTCAGCACGGTCTCATCGTCGTCCTCCTCCGTGATCTGCAGGGCTTCGCGGCGTTGTTCAAGTTCGCGTTCAAAGTCTTCGCTCTGGAATCGCTCGGTCAGCATCGTGCGATTGGCCAGCTCGTCGATGACGCCAGGGTGCTGCAACAGGTAGCGGGCGGGCCATTTGGCATTGCCCAGTAGCCGCAGCAGGCGCTGGTGCACGGTCGGGCGCTCGAGCAGCAGCGCCAGGTAACTCTCGCGGCGCAGCAGCGGTTCGATCCAGTCGGCCAGCCGCACGCCGGCTTGCTCGGTAATTGTGGTCTCGCGGATCCAGGTGGCGGTGCGGTTGACGAGGCGGAACAGGCGCAGGCGGGAGTCGTCGCGCAAGGCCCGGAAACGCGGGTTGTCGCGCCAGCTGGCGACCCGCTGGCGCAGGCCACTGGGCAGGTTTTCCAGAAATTCGTCAAAGCCGATAGCCGTGTCCATCGCCGCACCGGCGTTGCCGCAGCTCTTGCAATCGGGTTTGCCCCCACCCAGCAAGGCGTCGAATTCCTGTGCGACCACCTCGCGGTGACGGTCGAGTTCAGCCAGCAGCTCGCCACTCGTGGCATAACCCATCGTGTGCGCGATCCATGTGAGGTCGTCGTCATGGGTCGGCAGCACATGGGTCTGCTGGTCGTCCAGATACTGAATCCGGTGCTCGACCTGGCGCAGGAACAGATACGCCGCGGCCAGCGCGTCGGCGGTTGCCTCGGGCATCAAGCTGGCACGCATCAGGCGCGGCAATGCGTCCAGCGTGGCACGCGTGCGCAATTCGGGAAACTGCCCGCCGCGCACCACCTGCAGCAGTTGCACGATGAATTCGATCTCACGGATGCCACCGCGCGAGAGCTTGACGTCGTTGGTGCGCTCCGGCCGTCCGGCGCTGCGCCGAGCGGCATGTTCTCGGATCTGCCGATGCAGGATGCGCAGAGAGTCGAATACGTTGTAGTCGAGGTAGCGCCGGAACACGAATGGCAGCACGGCGCTGCGCAGGTTGCTCGCCGATCCACCCTGAACACAACGCGCCGGCGCGACCACGCGGCTCTTGAGCCAGGCAAAACGTTCCCATTCCCGCCCTTGCACATGGAAGTACTCCTCAAGCGCACCGAGCGAAATGGCGGGCGGGCCGGAGTTGCCATTGGGGCGCAGCGCCAGGTCGACGCGAAACACGAAGCCGTGTTCGGTGGTGTCCCCTATCGTCGTGAAAAGTGCACGCACTGCCTTGCCGAAATACTCATGGTTCGAGATGCGGCCACGGCCGAGCGTATTGCCGGCGGTATCGCCGTCCTGGTCATATACATAGATCAGGTCTATGTCGCTGGAGACATTGAGCTCGCGCGCGCCGAGCTTTCCCATGCCGATGATCCACAATTCGGCACGTTGGCCGTCAAGACCTTGCGGCGCACCGTGCTGGGTGTCGAGTTCCTCCAGTACCTGCCGGCAGGCCGTGTCCAGCGCAAATTCCGCCAGTTCGGTCATGGCCATGGTCACCTGCTGCATCGTCGCCTGCGACTGACTGTCGAGCACCATCAGGCGTTCGAGCAGCACCTGGCGCACGATCCGCAGCGCCGCGCCCAGGTCGGCGCCGTTGCCCTGCAGCTGCGCGAACAACTGCGCAAAGCCGGCTCTTGATGGAATTCCGGGCGCCAGCAAGGCGGTCTCGGCAGGGTAGCGCCGGCGCACCCGTTGGCCAAAGCGCGCGTATTGCGTCAACGCTTCGGCGCTTGCGCAATCGAGGCCGGTCCGGGGCGCCGCGGCGAGAACCCCGGTGTCAACGCGATCAAGCTTGGCGGTCATAATTCCTGGGCCGATCGCATATGCATGATGAATCAACAAACGTCCTTGCCAATACCGTCCCGGCTACTGAAAAGTTTCGCTTTTCTGACCCGCTGGACCCTGGTGTTGCTGCTATTGGCATGGTTGGTGTTTGTGGCGGCATGGGGCGCCCTGCATCTATTGATTGTGCCGCGAATCGGTGAGCTGCGTCCGCAACTCGAGGCGACCGCCAGCCGGATAACAGGGATGACGGTGCGGGTCGAGGCGATCCACGCCCATTCGACCCACCTTTTGCCGGCCTTCGAGCTGGGCAACGTCCGGCTGATCGACGCGCAGGGGCGTGAAGCCCTGCATCTACCGCGTGTGCTGGTCTCGTTGTCACCGCGCTCGGTGCTGAACCTGAAGTTCGATCAGGTCCTGCTGGACCGGCCGGTGCTCAATGTACGGCGCGATGTGCAAGGGCACATCTGGCTCGCCGGCATCGACATGTCGTCGGGTGCGAACGAACCCGACGCTGCCCTGCTTGACCGGGTGTTTTCGCAGCCAGAGTTCGTCATCCGCGATGGCGCGGTCGTCTGGAGTGACGAAACCCGCGCTGTGCCGCCGCTGTCCCTGCGTGCGGTCGACGTGGTGCTGCGCAACCGTTCGCGTGTGCACGAGTTCCGGTTCGACGCCACGCCGCCAGCCGATTGGGGCGATCGTTTCACTGCCAGGGCGCGTTTCGAGCAACCCTTTTTGTCCATGAATAACGGTCGCTGGCAGGAGTGGTTGGGGCAGGTATATGCCGATTTTTCGCGTATCGATGTGGCGCAGTTCAATCAGTACGCCGACCCGGGCGTGGATGTCGAACATGGCCGCGGCGCGGTGCGTGCGTGGATCGACATCGAACGCGGTCGCGTCGTCGCGGCAACCGCCGATGTGGCGCTGGCCGATGTGGCGGTGCGGGTCGGCCGCGATCTGATGCCGCTGCAACTGGCCAGGCTGTCGGGGCGACTGAGTGGCAAATTCAGTGCCGACAGCCGTGAATTCGCAACCCGTGAGCTGGCTTTCGACACCGCCGAGGGCAACCGGTGGCCGGGCGGAAATCTGTCGCTCAAGCAGCAGGAGGCCAGCGCCTTGCGCCCACCGTCCGGTGAGCTGACGGCGGACCGGCTGGATCTGGCGGCATTGGCGCAGATCGCCGGTCGGCTGCCGCTGGGCGCTGTTTTGCACCAGGCCTTGACGCGCCACCAACCCAGCGGCATCGTGGAGCGCATCAAGGTCGCCTGGCAGGCACCAACCGACGCGCCGGTGCGTTACCAGGCTGACGGGCGGCTGCGCCAGCTCGCGCTGCGGGCCATCGCCGACACCAGTGGCGCGGCACCGGGTACCAGCGCGTCAATCGGCACACCCGGGTTTCATGGCGCAGCGGTAGATTTTTCACTCACGGAAACCGGCGGCAAGGCCAGCCTGGTTTTGAGCGATGGTGGCATCGACGTGCCCGGGGTGTTTGAGGATCCGGTCGTGCCTTTGCGCCAATTGGCGACGGACCTGAGCTGGCGCATGGATGGCGACAAGGTCCAGGTCCAGACGACCCGCCTTTCGTTCAGTAACGCCGATGCCGATGGCGAGTTGCAGCTGAAATGGCACACCAGTGACCCCGCGCGCTCCGCCAGTAAGTCGCGTTTTCCCGGTGTGCTCGATATGCAGGGGCGAATCAGCCGGGCCAACGGCGCGCGGGTTCATCGCTATCTACCGCTGGCGGTTGATGCGCCTACGCGCCATTACGTGCGCGACGCCGTCCAGGCCGGTCAAGGCGCGGATGTGCGCTTCAAGGTCAAGGGCGATCTCTGGGGCATGCCATTTGTCGATCCGCGGCAAGGCGAGTTCCTGGTCAGCGCGCAGATCAGCGATGCGGCGCTGACCTATGTGCCGAGCACGCTGCAGGCAGCCGGCGCAAAGCCCTGGCCGGCGTTGGCGCGGCTGTCGGGTGCCCTGGTGATCGATCGGATCAGCCTGCGCATCAAGGGTGCGCGTGGCCAGCTGGCCGGCGCGCCGGCGGTGCAGGTGGGCAGCGCGGATGCAGAGATTGCGAACATGATGCGGGACAGTGTGTTGACATTGAACCTGGATGCACGCGGTCCACTGGCGGACATGCTGGGCATGGTCAACAACTCGCCGCTGGCCCAGATGACGGACCAGCTGCTGGCCCGCGCGACAGTCACAGGCACCACTGATCTGCGCCTGAAACTTCAGGTGCCGCTGGATAACCCGGACCGCACAGCGGTGCAGGGCCAGGTCAACCTGTCGGGCAACGATCTGCAGGTGATGCCGGGTGTGCCGCGCCTGGGGCGCGCGCGTGGTGTCATCGGTTTCACCGAAAGTGGCTTCAACGTCACCGCGATCCAGGGCCGGCTGCTCGGCGGTGATGTGCGCATTGATGGCGGCTCGGTCACTGCGGCCGCCGCTGGTGCGGGCGCGCCTCGTGCAGGGCAGGGCATGTCGTTCAGACTGCAGGGCGTGGCCAGTGCCGAGGCCTTGCGCCAGGCGCGCGAGCTGGGCGCCGTGGCGCGGGTCGCGCAAATGGCCACAGGCACGGCGGCATACGCGGCGACGCTGGGTCTGCGCAATGGTGTTCCGGAGTTCTCGCTCTCCAGCAACCTGGTGGGGCTGGGCCTGAATCTGCCGGTGCCGCTGGGCAAGGCCGAGCAGGCGGTGATGCCGCTGCGCCTGGAGTCGGCATTGATCCGGGACAGTCAGATGGCCATAGGCGGCACTGCGTCCGCGCGCCAGTGGGACCAGCTCGTGCTGGACCTGGGCCGTGTGGGATCGATCCAGTATGTGCGCGACGTATCGGGGGCCGAACCCCGGGTGTTGCGCGGCGCCATTGCGGTGGGCCTGGCCGACGGCGAGACCGCACCCCTGCCGTTGGAAGGGGTAGTGGCCAATATCCGCATGCTTGATCTGGACGTGGACCAATGGGAGCGGCTGCTGGCGCAACTCGCGGACGGCACCGGCAGTGTGGTGCCAGCCGCCATTGCCCCCGTTGACGATGCTTATTGGCCGACTCAGCTGGCGTTGCGTGCGCGCAACTTCACGGCTGCCGGGCGTACGCTGCATGGTCTGGTCGCCGGCGCCTCGCGCGAAGGGCGGACCTGGCGCGTCAATCTTGATGCCCAGGAACTCAATGGTTATGCAGAGTACCGCCAGCCCAGTGGCGGTGGTGCCGGACGACTGTTTGCGCGGCTGTCGCGCCTGACACTGGGTCAGACCTCGGCCAGCGCAGTGGAAAGCCTGCTTGACGAACAACCCCAGTCGATCCCGGCGCTCGATGTGGTCGTCAACGAGCTGGAGCTGCGCGGCACAAAACTCGGACGCCTGGAAGTCGAGGCGGTGAACCGGCTGACACTGGAGCGCGCCGGTGGCGGCAGTACGCGCGAGTGGCGTCTGAACCGTTTCGACGTGACCTCGCCGGAGGCGGTGTTCAAGGCGACGGGGAACTGGGCCGCGGTCAACGAGCGCTCGCGTGAGAGTCGGCGTACGGTGATGAATTTCCGGCTCGACATTCTCAACGCGGGCGACCTGCTCGGCCGTTTCGGCATGAAGGACATCGTACGCCGCGGCAAAGGGCAGATGGAAGGCCAGGTCGCCTGGCTGGGGTCGCCGCTGTCGCTCGACTACCCGACGCTGGCAGGTGCTTTCAAGGTGAATGTAGAAACCGGCCAGTTCCTGAAGGCTGACCCCGGAATCGCCAAGTTGCTGGGGGTACTGAGCCTGCAGTCTTTACCGCGACGTCTGGCACTGGATTTCCGGGACGTTTTCTCCGAAGGTTTCGCGTTCGACTACTTCCGTGGCGACGTCAAGATCGATCAGGGCATCGCGTATTCCGACAACCTGCAGATGAAAGGTGTCAATGCGGCCGTGCTGATGGATGGCCAGGCCGACCTGGCACGCGAGACCCAGGACATCCGGGTGGTGGTGGTACCGGAGATCAACGCGGGCACTGCGTCGCTGATCGCTGCAGCCATCAATCCAGCCATCGGACTGGGATCGTTCCTGGCCCAGTTCGTATTGCGCAAGCCGCTGATGGAGGCGGCCACGCAGGAGTTCCACATCGACGGTAGCTGGCTGGATCCGAAAATTCAGCGCATTGAAAGCAAGGCCGCTGCTGCGCGTGACAGGCGTGCAGCCGCCGAGGCCGGCGCCCTCGGCAACAAATAGCCATGAGAATGAAAGCATCATGAAAGTCGCCTCGATTCAGATGGTCTCGGGTGTCCGGTTGCAAGGCAATCTGGACCGTGCGCGGGTGTTGCTGGAACGGGCTGCAGCTGAAGGTGCGGAGCTGGCCGTGCTGCCCGAATACTTCTGTCTGCTGGGCCAGCGCGATACCGACAAGCTGGCCGTGCGCGAGCGTTTCGGCACCGGGCCGATCCAGCTGATGCTGGCGGACGCGGCACGTTCCCTGAATATGTGGATCGTGGGCGGAACCATGCCGCTGGCGATCGAGCAGGGTGCGCCGGACGACATGGCCGGGCGCGTGCACAACAGCTCGCTGGTATTCGATCCGTCGGGCCAATGTGTGCAGCGCTACGACAAAGTGCATCTGTTTCGCTTCGACAACGGTGTGGAACGATTCGACGAGTCTCGCGTTCAGCTGCGCGGTGGCACGGCGGTGTCTTTCGATCTGCCTTCTCGCGACGGGCACCGATGGAAGATCGGCATGAGTGTCTGTTACGACCTGCGTTTTCCCGAAATGTACCGCCAGTACAGCGCGGCCGGCATTGACGTGTTGCTGGTGCCCAGCGCCTTCACGCACGCCACCGGCAAGGCGCACTGGGAACTTTTGCTGCGCGCACGCGCGGTGGAAAACCTGGCGTATGTTGTTGCCCCGGCCCAGGGCGGCCAACACGAGAACGGTCGCCGGACCTGGGGCCACAGCATGCAAGTCGATCCCTGGGGCGTCATCTTGTGCGAACGCGAAGAAGGTGATGGTGTCGACGTGGTTGACCTCACGCTGCAGCGGCTGCAACAGGTCCGCTTGCAACTGCCCGCGTTGGAGCATCGCGTACTGTGACCGTGCGGCTACCTGGCTGGCTTGCCGAGTGGTCGTTGGCAACGCGGCGCTGGGTTCTCTGGGGTGCCCTGGTGACGCTGGTGGCTGCGCTGTTGGTGACCCTGGTGTGGCTGGCCGGGCGCTACGAGGCCGGAGTGTTGCAGGACCGTATCGAGCGCGACGCGGTTGATGTTGCCGGCGATATCCGCGGTGGCCTGATGCGCAATACCCAGGGATTGCAGGGTTTGCCGCCCCTGGACCTGGCGCAGCCGGAGGCTTGGACCCTGCGCGCCAACGCCATATTGCGCGCCCATCGGGAGTTGCTGCGCATCGAGTGGCGCGATGTTTCCCTGCAGGTGCGGGCGTTTGCCGATTCTGATCTGCGTGCCCGCATATTTGATGCCGATGCGCAAACCATGTTGCGACCTGGCGTGCAAGAGGCCTGCCGCCGTGCCCGCAGTTTGCGCGGCCCGGCGTATGTCCCCAGTGAATTTCTGTTGCAAAAGCCCGGGCAAGGTCAGCAACTGCTCGAGCTGTGTCTGCCGGTGGGTGGCCCGGGCGACGGCTTCCTGATTGCCACCTATGCCTTGGGTGACATCCTGACCGAAATGGTGGCTCAGCCGTATGCGCGCGCCTACGACGTGGCGTTTTCGGAGGTCGATGGCAACCGGCTGGCCTTTCATGGCGTCGCGCGCAGTGGCAATCGCACCTTCAGCGCCCAGCAGCAGCTCGATTTGCCAGGTTATACGCTGATGCTGCGGCTCGACAGCTGGCGCGGCACGCCTGCCCTGTTCCCCAATTTCCTGACGGCGATGGTGGTGGCGATGGCGATGGGCCTGGTGCTGGTGCTGGTCATGCTCGCGCGCGACATGCGCCGGCGCCTGCGCGCCGAGAACGAACTGGCCGATGCGCTGGCGTTTCGCAAGGCGATGGAGGATTCGCTGGTCACCGGGCTGCGGGCGCGCGATCTGCAGGGTCGCACCACCTATGTGAATCCGGCGTTCTGCCAGATGGTGGGGTTCACGGCACAGGAGCTGATCGATGCCGGCAGTGCCGTGCCGTATTGGCCGCCCGAACAGCTCGATGAGTACCAGGAGCGCCAACTGGCACGGCTGCAGGGAAGTCAGCCACCACGCGAAGGCTTCGAGTCGGTCTTTGTGCGCAAGGACGGTGCCCGTTTTCCGGTGCTCATCATCGAGGCGCCGCTGATCAATGCCCATGGCGTGCAGACCGGCTGGATGACCGCCTTGCTCGACATCAGCGAACAGCGGCGGGTGGAGGAGTTGTCGCGCGCCTCTCGCGAGCGGCTGCAGGCCACGGCGCGGCTGGCGACCATCGGCGAGATGGCCTCGATGCTCAGTCATGAGCTCAACCAGCCCCTGGCAGCGATCGCCAGTTATGCCACCGGGTCGATCAACATGCTGCATAGCCAGGCGCCGCTGGCGCTCGGTGGCATGGCGGTCGGCGCCAGCGCGGGTGAGCAAACCAGGCCGGCGAAGACGGCTGCGGCTGGTCTGTCTCTGCCAGTCGCGTCGGTGCTGGAGGAGGGGCTGCGCCATATTGCCGACCAGGCCCAGCGGGCCGGCAAGATCATCAAGAGCGTGCACGACTTCGTGCGCCGGCGCGAGCGTCAGCGCGAGGCCGTGATGGTGCAGGTCGTGTTTGACACCATCATGCCGCTGGTGCAATTGCAGGCGCGCAAGTTGTATGTGCGCACCCAGCTGCGGGTCGAAGACGCGCTGCCGGCGATGTGGTGCGACCGGACCATGGTGGAGCAGGTACTGCTGAACCTGGCGCGCAACGCGATGCAGGCCATGGGTGAGGTGCCCGAGACAAGCCGATTGCTGGAGTTGCGGGTTCGCCGTGCCCCGACCAGTGAACGTACGGCCCATGCCCATGGCTGGCTGGAGTTTTCAGTGGCCGACACTGGGCAGGGCATCTCGCCCGAGGTGGCCGAGAAATTGTTCACGCCGTTCTTCACGACCAAGGTCGACGGCATGGGCCTGGGACTGAGTCTGTGCCGTACGGTAGTGGAACAACACGGGGGTTTTCTGGTGCATGCGCAAAACCAGCCCCGAGGCACGGTATTCCGGTTCACGCTGCCGATTGCTGCCGGTCCCGATGGCCAGCGGGTGTCATAAGACAATAGCCACATGCAACCGACACACGACGCCCTGGTCTTCATCGTGGACGATGACGCCAGCGTGCGTTCGGGACTGGCCTGGCTGCTGCGCTCGCGTGGCCTGCCCAGCCAGGCGTTCGAAGACGCACAGGCGTTTGATGCCATGTTGCAGGCCGGCTACCAGCAGACCCAGGCCTGTTGCCTGCTGCTCGATGTGCGCATGCCGATCATGAGTGGCCTGGCCTTATTCGAGCGCATGGTCGAGCGTGAGCTGTGCCGCGTCATTCCGGTAATTTTCCTGACCGGGCACGCCGATCTGCCGACGGCGGTTGACGCGGTCAAGCGCGGCGCCTTCGATTTTTGCGAGAAACCGGTGTCCGACAACGCGCTGGTCGATCGGGTCGAGCAGGCACTGGCGCAGTCTGCCCAGGTGTTGCAGGTGCAGGTGCAGCGGGATGCTTTCGATCGCTTGCTGGCCGGTCTGACCGAGCGCGAACAGGGCGTCATGCGACTGATGCTCGACGGACTTCCCAACAAGCTGATCGCCGACCAGCTCGCCATCAGCGTGCGCACGGTCGAAGTACACCGTGCACGTGTGTTTGACAAGATGAAGGTGAAGTCCGCCGTCGAACTGGCCAATGTGTTGCAGCACCGCTGAGCGACGGCCGTCGCATGCGCTCCGGATGCCTGTCAGCGCTGGTGTGGCGATGGCCTGTCGCCGGGCGCGCCCGGTGCAGGCGCGCGTGCGCCCGCCTCATCGTCAGCTGAAGCTTCGGCCTCTGGAAGTTCGCCATTGCGACGTCCGGAAAACATGGTCCACCACACGATCAGCACCAGCGCCAGCAATGCGCCAAGGGCTTCAAGCAAAATCAGAACCATGAATCGACTCCTGTGGCGCGCTGCGAATGGATGGGCCTGTCTGGCCATTGTAGGAATGCTTGCCGCTTGCGTCAGCGCGCCGGAGTCACCGGGCAAACCGGTTGCGCCAGGCGCGCCGGCGGCGGTCGTGTTGCCGCAGCGCCCGCCGCCGCAGACCACTGCTTTGCCACCTGCGGCGTCCGACGATGGGCTGTCGTTCGACGACACCGCAGCTTTGCCGCCGGCCTTGAGCCGTACGCGCAGCCGATGGGTGGCCGTGCGCTGGGCCGAGCTGCCGGGATTTCGCGACGACAACCTGCACGAGGCCTGGAATGCCTGGCTCAAGAGCTGCGAGCGGCCCTTGCCGGTGTTCGCCGGCCTGTGCCCGGAGATCCGGCTGCTGAGCCTGGCCAGTGGTTTTGAGCAACGCAGCTGGATGACGCGGCGACTGCAGCCATACCGGGTCGAGACGCCCGCTGGTGCTGCCGAAGGTTTGCTCACGGCGTATTTCGAGCCGGTGCTGCAGGCTTCGCGCCTGGCACGGCCGGAGTTTCCGATTCCGCTGTACCGGCCGCCCGAGCGACTGGCTGCGCGCAAGCCCTGGTACACGCGCAAGGAGATGGAGACATTGCCCGAGGCCAAGGCGGCTTTGCGCGGCCAGGAAATCGCCTGGCTGGCCGATCCGGTGGATGCCTTGCTGTTGCAGATCCAGGGCTCCGGGCGGCTGCAGGTGCTCGAGCCCGACGGCTTGCAGCGCACCGTACGGCTGGCCTATGCCGCCACCAATGACCAGCCCTATGTCAGCGTCGGGCGCTGGCTGCTCGACCAGCAGCTGGTGCGTGATGCGTCGTGGCCGGGCATCCGCAACTGGGTCGCGCTCAATCCGCAGCGCGTGAACGACATGTTGTGGAGCAATCCCCGCACCGTGTTTTTCCGTGAGGAGGCCTTGTCGGAGTTCGATGCCGGATTTGGTCCGCGCGGGGCCCAGGGCGTGCCGTTGACGCCGGGGCGCTCGATCGCGGTCGATCCGCTGAGCATTCCGTATGGCGCGCCGGTCTGGCTCGCGTCAAACGGGCCGTCGGCCCAGTTGCAGCGCCTGGTGCTGGCGCAGGACACCGGCAGTGCCATCGTCGGCGCGGTGCGGGCCGACTATTTTGTCGGCTGGGGCTCGCAGGCGGGCGA
>JBKJRR010000410.1:0-5483 GCA_046594635.1 Burkholderiaceae bacterium | reverse complement strand
ATCGGGTGGGCCTGCGCGGTCGGGTGGATGCGGTCACTCTGGAACAGCCGGGTCGGGTCTTCGACATCGGCGACGCCTTTGAGCAGAAACGGTACCAAGGCGGCTTTGTTCGCACTGGCGACCTGCGCGAACAGTCCGGCGAACTCCTCACCATATTTGGCGCCATAGTTTGGCGGCACCTGCATGCCGACCAGCAAGACCTTGGCCCCCGCGTGTTGCGCTGCGCGGGTCATCTGGTCAAGGTTGTCCCTGGTGGCCTGCAATGACAAGCCGCGCAGAGCGTCGTTGCCGCCGAGCTCAATGATCAGATGGCTCGGACGGTGCAGCGCCAACACATTTCCCAGGCGCGCACGCCCGCCTGAGGTGGTGTCGCCACTGATGCTGGCGTTGACGACCTTGGCCGATATCGACTCCCGAGCCAGCTTCTGCTGCAGCAAGGCCACCCAACCTGTGCCGCGGCGCAGTCCGTATTCGGCACTCAGCGAGTCGCCCAGAACGACGATAGTCGCGCCCTTGGCATCTTTGGCCTTACCATGCGAAGGCGCAACTGGCGCGGACTGGGCCGACACCGCAGTGCCGTATAACCCCAGAATTCCGGCACTTGCAGCCGCCGCGATAAAGTCTCTTCGATTCAAAACCATCCACCTTTCATGCCAAGTTCCCGCGCCGACAGCATCATTGCCGTACAACACGTCTTCAAGTCCGTGACCGATTCCACCGGCACCCTCGACATTTTGCGCGATATCGATTTCTCGCTTGCTGCGAGGGAGACTGCCGCCATCGTAGGCGCCTCCGGGTCGGGCAAGAGCACGTTGTTGTCCATCATCGCTGGCCTGGACACCCCCACGCGCGGCACGGTGTGCCTGGCGGGCCAGGATCTGTTCGCCATCGACGAGGATGCCCGGGCCGCGCTGCGCGGCCAGCAGGTGGGCTTCGTGTTCCAGAGTTTCCAGTTGATGGGCAATCTCACGGCGCTGGAAAACGTCATGTTGCCGCTGGAACTCAGCGGCGCGAAAAATGCGCGCCAATCGGCTGCCGAGATGCTGGTGCGGGTCGGCCTGTCGGAGCGACTGGGTCATTATCCCAAGGTCCTGAGCGGCGGCGAGCAGCAGCGGGTCGCGTTGGCGCGCGCCTTTGTGGTGCAGCCCGCGGTTTTGCTGGCCGATGAACCCACCGGCAGTCTGGATTTCGCCACGGGCGAGACCATCATGGAGTTGATGTTCGCGCTCAATGCCGAACTGGGTACAACATTGGTGCTGGTGACGCACGACCGCGCCATCGCCGAGCGCTGCCAGCGCCGCATCACCATCGAAGCCGGTCGAATCGTCGAATCTGCCGACTGAGAAGCGAAGCCCGTACGCCGACGTCGGATAATCGCCCGATGGCAAGTTCTCAAGTTCTTTTCGGTTTTCACGCAATCGGTGTGCGCATGCGCACCGCCCCCACATCGGTGATCGAGGTCCACTTCGATGCCAGCCGGCGTGATGCGCGGTTCCGCCAGTTTCTGGAGCGTGCGCGGGACGCCGGCGTGCGTCTGATGGAGTCCGACGGCATGCAACTGGCGCGCATGAGCGGCAATCATGCTCACCAGGGTGTGGTGGCGCGGGTCAAGGCATTGCCCAAGATCCACTCACTGGATCAGTTACTCGAAGACCTCGAGGCGGCCCAGGAAGCCTTGCCACCGGCCCGGCGGGTGGCCCCGCTACTGCTGGTACTCGACGGCGTCACCGACCCGCACAACCTGGGCGCCTGCCTGCGAGTGGCGGACGGCGCCGGGGCCCATGCGGTCATTGCGCCCAAGGATCATGCGGCCGGCATCAACGCGACTGTGGCCAAGGTCGCCAGCGGCGCTGCCGAAACCGTGCCGTATTTCATGGTCACGAACCTGGCGCGTACGCTCGGCGAGCTCAAGGAGCGCGCCATCCATGTTGTGGGTACCAGTGATACAGCCGAGAAGACCCTGTACCAGACGGATCTGCGCCGGCCTGTGGCGCTGGTGCTGGGTGCCGAAGGCGCGGGCATGCGCCAGCTGACGATGAAGACCTGCGACGAGCTGGTGCAGATCCCGATGCGCGGAGCGGTCGAGAGCCTGAACGTGTCGGTGGCCAGTGGCGTCTGCCTGTATGAGGCTGTGCGCCAACGCAGTCTGCCTGCCGGCGTCGCCTGAAGTCGCTGCAATGCAGCAGCGCCACGGGTCGCTCAGTGCCTGGTGGATACGGCGGATGATTGGGCACGCAGGCTATCAAACCCAGCCGAATGCCCCGAGCAGGGCGCCCGCACCGAGCAACCACAACATGTGGATGCGGGTGCGCCAGACAATCACAGTGCAGGCCAGCGTCAACAACCATGAAACGCCCGCGTAGGCCTTGCCAACCAGCGCCGACGCCAGCAACCAGGCTGTCGCCACCAGCAACGCGATGACGATCGGCGCCATGGCCAGCTTGAATGCACGCACGGCCCGGTGCGTGCGGTTGCGATGGGCCCAACGGCTGGCGGAATAGGTTAGAACGGTACTTGGCAGCAACACGCCACCCATTGCGAGCAACATGCCAAGCGCAGCAGCGCCATAACCGCCGGTATTCAGGCCGACGTTCCAGCCCAGCAGCGCGATGAACAGTGCGTTGGGGCCGGGCGCCGCTTGTGCCAGTGCAATGCTGGATGAAAATTCCGGATCGCTCAACCATTGGCGTTCGTCGACCAGATAACGATGCATGTCGGGCGCCAGTGCAATGGCGCCACCGACCGCCAGCAGCGACAGCGACAGAAAGTGGCCGAACAGTGCCAGCCAGTCCGATCCGCCCATGACCAGATTCATGCCCGCCCCAGCCGGAACCAGGCCCAGATGCAGGCGGGTAGTCCGAGGCCCAGCAACACGCCCAGCAACGGCACGCGCAAGACGGCGATCGCCGCAAAAGTGAGCACTGCGATGATGGCGCACGCCGCACGGCCCATGGTATTTTTGCGCAATGCCGGCAGCATCTTGAGGCCGGTCGCTGCAATCAGCCCGGCGGCGACCGCACCAAGGCCGCGCAAGGCACCCCGCGCGGCCGGATCATCGGCAATGCCGGCAAACAACATGGCCAGCAGCAGCACGATGATGATGGGAAATGTCAGCATGCCTGCGAGTGCGACCAGTGCGCCACGGATGCCGAAATGCCGGCCGCCGATCATCAGCGACAGGTTGATCACATTGGGTCCGGGCATGATCTGTGCCACGGCCCAGTCCTCGATGAATTGGTCCAGGGTAAGCCAGCGCTTTTTCTCGACCAGTTCGCGTTGGACCACGGCCAGCACGCCGCCAAAGCCTTGCAGTGCCAGCAGGCTGAACGACCAGAACAGGTCGGTCAACGACTCTGGACGGGCCGCGGCGACCTCGTCCTGTGCAACAGGAGCAACCGCCATGGCAATCAGGTGGCTAGTTTGTCTTCGTTGCTGTCCGTGTCCAGAACAATCTGGCTCGGTTCGGCATCTGCACTGTCTTGCGCCTGTGGCCCCGCCAATCTGGCGACGAAGGCGTCGACATCGTCCAGCCAGGCACGCAATGGCGCCGGGAAGTCATCCTTGGGTTGTTCACGCCAGCGCAGACGCGTCTCGCGTGCCAAGGTGCGAAGCTGCCAGCTTGCTTCCCGGGTCAGCAGTGTCAGCTCGGATTGCACCGACTCATCCCGGACACTGTCGCCCAGATGCGCCAACTGGTCGGGCACCGCGCCCACCCCGGCCAGCGAACGCCGCAACTTGGCGCCGTGTTCGGACACGGCGGCCAGCGCCACGCGCCGCACCGGGTTGACGGCAGGGTCATTGCCCAGATCCAGCGGCAGCCGGGCCAGCAAGGCGTCAATCTCGCCGAGCTGTTGCACCGGGTCCTCGAGCAGTTCGATCGCGGCGCTGAGCACATCGAGTTGCGGTTGCACCAGCGTCAGGATCTGCATCGACATGGTGGGGTCGTACCGGTGTGTATTCATGCGCAGCAGCACGGACAGTTGCATCTCCGGTGCATTGCGCCCGGGCGCGAACATCGCCGCCACCACCTGCGCCAAAGACACCACCCGGCCCAGCGCACTCATGGTCTCACCTGAAAGGTTGCGTGGATACCCCGAGCCGTCCAGGTACTCCTGGTGCTCCAGCACGGCCCGGACCACCTCGCGCGAGTACTGGTGATGGCGTTCGACCAGCGCAGTCGAGACCAGCGGGTGCGAATACAACTGGCGCCGCTGGTCGCGGTTGAGTTTATGGGTGGGGCGCAGCAGGATCGGGTCGACATGCAACATGCCGATGTCGTGCAGCAAGCCGGCGGACGCCGCCATGCCCAGGTCAAAACGCGACAAAAGTGTGGCCTGCGACCTGGCCAGCCAGATTGCCACCAGCGCGGTGCGCACCAGGTTCATGTAGATTTCCGGCCGTACGTCGCGGGCCACGGTCAACTGGAACGCCATGGCTTCGGGCAATGGCACGGTTTGCATGACGTTGAGCAGCAACTTGCGGCTGGCGGGATCCGCTGCCAGGCGGCCAAAAAAGGGCACATCGTCCATGATGGATGCGGCTGTGCGCCTGAGCCCATCGCCGGTGACAGCATCAGCACTGACGACGGAGTCTTCCAGCGGTGCCGACAATTTGTGCTGCATCAGGCGGCCATACAGGCCCTTGTTGATGGCAACACCCTTGTCGACAACTTTGATACCCTGGCTGTTGAAAATCGCCGTCGAAGCCACGACGTCACGCGTCTCGCCCAATTGCGTGACGGCCATCGTGAAGTGGCTGCGTTCGTCTGACGTTTCGGTCATGGTGGAAGTTTCGCGTTCGTCGATCCGGCAAGCATAGCGCACACGCCCGCACTGAAGCCTTCCGACCGGCGCACGCTGGGCCTCATTTATGATCGCAGGAGATGAAACCACACTCCATTGCAACGGCGTCGCCGCCTGCTGGTGCAACCCCTGGTGAGGCCCGTGTTTTGCGGGTCGCGCTGGGCCAGTTTGCCACGGGTGTCACGGTGATCACTACCCGCGCTCCTGACGGCAGTTTTGTCGGCCTGACCGCCAATTCATTCGCTGCCCTGTCGCTCGATCCGCCCCTGATCACCTGGGCGCTGCGCCTGGCGTCGCACCATCTGCCGATCTTTCGCGAGGTGGAACGTTTTGTTGTCAATGTGCTGGCCGAATCGCAGGTCGAGGTATCCCGGCTGTTTGCGTCCGGCGCCGATGACAAGTTCGGCCAGGTCGCGCATGCCGAGAACCGCGATGGCATGCCCTATCTGCACGGCGCAGCCGCCTGGTTCGAATGCCGGCGGGTGTCGCGGCAGGACGCGGGCGATCACTGCCTGTTCATTGCGGAGGTGGAGCGTTACAGCCATGCGGAAGCGGCGCCACTGCTATTTCATAGCGGGGGTTACTTCACCCTCGGTTCCCGGCTATGAAAGCCCCCAACCCTGGCTGCGCCAGGCCCCCCGAGGGGGTGCGAAGAAACTTGGGAGCGGCCCGGCGTTTCGC
>JBKJRR010000407.1:0-4486 GCA_046594635.1 Burkholderiaceae bacterium | reverse complement strand
TTTGGCGGCCAGTGGGCCGATGTCACCCAGGCCCAGTACCGCCGTACCGTTGGTGATCACGCCCACCAGATTGCCGCGCGAGGTGTATTCGGCTGCGAGTGACGGATCGGCCTCGATGTCCAGGCAGGGATAGGCCACACCTGGCGAGTAGGCGAGCGAGAGATCGCGCTGGTTTGACAAGGCCTTTGTCGGTGTGACCGAAATCTTGCCGCGCGTCGGGCTGCGGTGGTATTCGCGGGCGGCTTCGCGCAAGGCGTTTTCTGCAGGGGAGAGTTCTTTGGTCATGCGGTTTCCTGTTGGTGTGTTGATTTGCACCCCAGCCTGAAGGCTACCCGAAACCGGGGCTGGTTTGCGTCGGTAGTTATGCGGGGTCCGGTGAGACGTGATGCCATTCCCGTATCGTTGGTTTGCGGCACAGGTATTGCGATGCTTGTGGCGCGGCCAGCTGAAAACGCCGTTTGGAGTTGCAACTCCAACGGCGGCAGACCTGCGCAGGTAAGCTCAGGTTTTTTCTCCAAGGCCGCGATACGGTCTCAGGCAATCCATGCAAGACATCTCCAGCTCCCTTGAGTCCACCCTTGCGCTGCAGCGCAAGGCCTATCTGGCGCACCCGGTGCCGGGTTTTGACGAGCGGGTGGCCGACCTGCGCAGCTTGCAGCGTTTCATCCGCGAGAACAAGCAGGCATTGTGCGACGCGATCAGCGCCGACTACGGTCACCGGTCGCAGCATGAGACACTGTTGGCCGAGATTTTTCCGGCGGTCGATGGCGTGGATCATGTGATCGAGCATCTGCGCAGCTGGATGAAGCCACAACGCCGGGGTGTGGATCTGCGTACCTTTTTTGGCGCGCGCAACCGGGTCATTCCCCAGCCACTGGGCGTGGTCGGCGTGATTGTTCCGTGGAACTTTCCGCTCAATCTGAGCCTGGTGCCGTTGACCTATATCTTTGCTGCCGGCAACCGGGCCATGGTCAAGATGAGCGAGAACTCGCGCCACCTGGCCCGCCTGCTGATCGACAAGACGCCGGCTTACTTTGCGCCTGAGAAGCTGCAGTTCTTTGACGAAACCGGGGGCGTGGGCGTCGCGTTCTCCCAGCTCAAGTTTGACCATCTGCTGTTTACCGGTTCCGGAAAAACCGGCCGTGCCGTGATGGCAGCAGCGGCGCAGAACCTGTGCCCGGTGACGCTGGAACTCGGCGGCAAGGCGCCCGCCATTGTGTGTGACGATTTTCCGCTGCGCAAGGCAGCCGAACGCATCCTGTTCGTCAAGTATCTCAATGCCGGTCAGATCTGCACCTCGGTCGATCATCTGTGGATGCCACAGGCCAAGATCGACTTGTTTGTGAAGCAAGCGCAGAAAATCGTTCCCCGGCGTTATCCGACGCTCGCATCCACCGACTACACCTCCATCATCGACCCGGTGGCGTTCGATCGCTTGCTGGCGGCACTGGACGATGCACGCGAGCGCGGCGCCACGCTGGTGCAGCTGGTGCCCGGACCCGCCTTCGACCGTGCCACGCGCAAGATCGCGCCGCATATCGTGCTCGATGCGCCGCCCGAGGCCCAGGTGTGGCAACGCGAGATCTTCGGCCCGATCCTGCCGATCCGCGGTTACACCACGCTTGAGACCGTGGTCGATGCCGTCAACGCGGGGCCGCGGCCCTTGGCGATCTACCCGTTCAGCAACGATCCTGAGGTGGTTCAGATGTTGCTCGATCGGGTGATGTCGGGGGGCGTTTCGGTCAACGACGCGTTGTTCCATGTCGGGCAGCACGATTTGCCCTTCGGCGGTGTCGGCGATTCGGGTATGGGCCACTATCACGGTAAGGAAGGCTTTCAGACTTTTTCCAAGTTGCGGCCGGTGTTCTACCAGGCGCGTTTTTCATCGCTCAAGCTGCTGGCGCCGCCGTATGGCCGATTCGCCGACAAACTGTTGGCGTACCTGACGCGTTGATAGGCGACCCGTTCAGCGCGCGAAGGCCTTGCGCCAGCCCAGGCCTGCCGACGTGGTAGTGGCCGGCTTGTATTCACAGCCGATCCAGCCCTGGTAGCCGATCGCATCAAGGTGCCTGAACAGAAACGGGTAGTTGATCTCGCCGCTGCCCGGTTCGTGGCGACCCGGGTTGTCGGCCAGCTGCATGTGCCCGATGCGCTTGAGGTGGGTTTGCATCGTCGCGGCCAGTTCACCTTCCATGCGCTGCGCATGGTAGATGTCGTACTGGATCAGCAGGTTGTCGCTGCCCACAGCGTCGATCACTTCTATGGCCTGCGCCGTGGTGTTGATCAGGAAGCCGGGGATGTCGTAATGGTTGATCGGCTCGATCAATAGACGGATGCCGGCCTTGCCCAGTTCGGCCGAGGCAAAACGCAGGTTGTCGACCAGACATTCCATCGCCTTGGCGCGGTCCAGCCCATCGGTCAGCTTCCCGGCCAGGCAGTTCACGCGCGGGCATTGCAGCGCGGTGGCGTATTCGATGCCGCGCGCCACGCCATCGCGGAATTCGGCCTTGCGCTGCGGGTGGCATGCGATGCCGCGTTCGCCCGCATCCCAGTCGCCTGGCGGCAGGTTGTGCAGCACCTGCTGCAATGTGTTGTCCTTCAGCGCCTGCGCCAGGTCCTGCTTGTCGTAGGCGTAGGGAAAGAGGTATTCGACCGCATCGAAGCCGGCGTCATGTGCCGCCTTGAAGCGCTCCATGAAGGGCACTTCGTTGAACAGCATGGTCAGATTGGCAGCAAAACGGGGCATGGTTTTCCTTGGTGCGCAAGTGGCAGATGGCGGCCGCTCAGGACAGCAGGTCGTGCAGGCTACGCGCGATCACCTTGGTGGCGCGGCGCAGGTCGTCGAGTACGAGCCGTTCATCGGCACGTTTGGCGTTGGACTCGCGCACAGTGCGCGGGCCTGCGCCATAGATCACGCCGGGAATGCCGGCTTCGCAGAACAGACGCACGTCGGTGTACAGCGGCGTACCGAGTGCAGGAATTTTTTCTCCAAACACCTGCTCACCGTGTTTTTGCAACGTGTCGACCAGCGGCTTGTTGCCGGGCAGCGGGCGCATTGCCTTGGCCAGCAGCAGGCGCCGGATGTCGACCGTGACGCCGGGAATGGCCATTGCCGCATCGTGGATGATGCCGCGCAGTGCGGCCTCGACCTCGACTGGATTTTCCTCGGGGATCATGCGCCGGTCGAGTTTGAATGTGGCGCGCCCGGGCACGACATTGGTGTTGGTGCCGCCTTCGATCGTGCCCACGTTGAGATACGGGTGGGTGATGCCCTCGACCTGGGAGCGGACCTGCTTGTACAAGCTGTTCTGCGCATACAAGGCCTGAAGGATCTGCACCGCCGCGTGAATCGCGTCGACACCCGAATCGGGAATCGCCGCGTGCGCCATCTTGCCGTGCACGGTCACTTCCATCTGCAGGCAGCCGTTGTGGGCCGTGATGACCTGGTAGCTGAAGCCGGCTGCGATCATCAGGTCCGGCGCGATGAGCTTGTGACGCAGCAGCCAGGCTGGACCGATCTCGCCGCCGAATTCCTCGTCGTAGGTGAACAGCAACTCCACGCTGCCTTTGACAGGTCGGGCCACTGCTTCGAGCGCACGCATGGCGAAGGTGTAGGTGGAGAAGTCGCATTTGCTGACTGCCGCGGCGCGGCCGTAGATGACGCCATCGACAATTTCGCCGCCGTAGGGGTCGTGCCTCCATCCTTCGCCAGGCGGCACCACGTCGCCATGGGCGTTTAGCAACACGGTCGGTCCATCGCCATATTTGCGGCGTGCCACGAGGTTGGTGACCGACACCATGCCGGCGGCACGCACCTGGGCTTCGGGCACCACATGTTGCTCGACATCGATGCCCATCGTCGACAACAGTTCAGCCGTGCGTTCGGCGTGTGGCGTGTTGTTGCCGGGTGGGGTGTCAGTGGGTACCTGGATCAGTTGTTGCAGGAAGCTGACTTGTTCGTCGAAATGCTGGTCGATCCAGGCGTCGAGTCGGTCGTAGGTGTTCATGGCGTTCAGGTTGTGGAAAGGTTCATCAGGAGCGGGCCGTCAGTTGCAACATGTGCGCAAAGGCTTGCACTGCCAGTTGCATGTCGTCGCTGGTCGTGGACTCAAGGGGGTTGTGGCTGATGCCAGCGTTTTCGCCGCGTACGAACAGCATCGCCTGGGGCATGACCTCGTGCAGCTTCATCGCGTCGTGGCCGGCACCGCTGGTCATGGTGTGAAGCGGCACGCCTTGCGCCCGCACAGCCTGTTCCCAGCGTGCCTGCCACGCGGGTGCGCTGGGCGCCGCGGCAGCCCGCATGGTCTCCTCGATGGTGTGTTGCAACTGACGTCGGTCGCAGATTTCCTGCAGCGCCGCCAGTACATCGTGCGCCAGCGCATCGCGTTGCGTATTGGACGGTGCGCGCATGTCGAGCGAGAACTGGCAACGGCCCGGCACGACATTGATGGACCCACCGGGTACGTGCAACTGACCGACGGTCGCG
>JBKJRR010000219.1:0-4103 GCA_046594635.1 Burkholderiaceae bacterium | reverse complement strand
ATCTTGTCGGAAGTTGGCTGTCGAACTTGTGTGCCAGACCAAGAAATTGCGCAGCAATTTTTGCTCTGGCACCAACATCTTGTCGGAAGTTGGCTGTCCAACTTGTGTGCGTCGCGGGCGGGCTCTTGGTGCCGGCGCCGGATCGCCACATGCCGATCGCCGACAATAGTCCCATGTCATGGCTCGAACAGATCAAATGGGACGCGGCGGGCCTGGTGCCCGTGATCGCGCAGGAGCAAACCAGCGGTGATGTGCTGATGTTTGCCTGGATGGACCGCGAGGCGCTGCAGTTGACAGCGTCGAGTGGCAGGGCGGTTTACTTCAGCCGTTCGCGCGCGCGCTTGTGGCCCAAGGGCGAGGAGTCTGGTCATGTGCAGCTGGTGCACGAAATCCGTATCGACTGTGATCAGGATGTGGTGCTGCTGCAGGTGACCCAGACCGGTCACGAGCCGGGCATTGCCTGCCACACCGGGCGGCACCGCTGCTTTTTCCAGCAGCTGGTAGGTGGCGCTGATCAGGGTCGATGGGAAATCACCGATCCGGTCTTGAAAGATCCGAAATCGATCTACAACTGAGCACGAATGGACAACGAAATTCCCGACAACTCCGGATCCACGGCTCGCGTGCTGGACCGCCTGGCCACCACCATCGAAAGCCGTCTGCCGAAAAATGGTGGCGACCCCGAGGCCAGCTATGTTGCGCGGCTGCTGCAACGCGGCCCCGACGCTTTCCTGAAGAAGATTGGCGAAGAGGCGACCGAGGTGGTGATGGCTGCCAAGGACGTCGATACAGCAACGGCCAGCGGCGTCGATCCGGATGGATCCCGTGTCAAACTGGTGGGCGAAGTCGCCGATCTGTGGTTCCATTGCCTGGTGGCGCTGGCCCACTATGGCCTCAAGCCCTCGGATGTTGCCGATGAACTGGCGCGGCGTGAGGGCACCAGTGGCATCGAGGAAAAAGCCTTGCGCAAGGCGATTTTGCGAGAGGGTGCCTGAGCGGCACCATCGACTGGAGGACCCCATGCCCGATATTATTGATGTCACCCCCCGCGATGGCGAACAGGCGCAAGCCCTGAAGTCGGTCGGGTGGTTGAGTTATGTACTGCACCTGATCGTTGCGGTCGGAGCGATCATTCCCGGTGCGCAAGCCGGCGCGCTGCTGCTGATCGTCGCACTGGTCATCGACATGGTGAAAAGGCCCGAGGCCGACGGTACCTGGCAAGCCAGTCACTTTTCCTGGCGGATCCGCTCGGTGGTCATCGCCGGTTTGCTGTACCTGGTGACCTTGCCGCTGTTTTTGCTGTTCATCCTGCCGGGGCAACTGGCCTGGTTTTTGATATCGATCTGGTTTCTTTACCGGATCGTCAAGGGCATGGTGGCGATGAACAATGACCGTGCTGTGACCGCCTGAGTTTGGAAGCGTAGTGAATGACACATGATCCCGACTGCCTGTTCTGCAAGATCGTCCAGGGCAAGATTGCATCGAAGAAGGTATACGAAGACGAGCATGTCTTCGCGTTTCACGACATCCATCCTTGGGCACCGGTGCATTTTCTGATGGTGCCCAAGGCGCATATCCCATCGATGGCCCAGTTGGGGCCGGAGCACGCGGCGCTGATGGGACACATGATGACGCTGGCCCCAAGCCTGGCCTTGCAGGAGGGTTGCAAGCCCTACCCGGACGGAGGCTTTCGCATCGTCAGCAACACCGGTGTGGAAGGTGGCCAGGAGGTCCGACATCTGCATGTACATGTGATGGGCGGGCCTCGCCCGTGGTTGCGCGGCTGAAGACCCCATGTAATTCGAAGGGCATGTGCCCGTCGGTCTAAAATCCGGAATAACGATTAGGAGTCAACTATGGGTTCGTTTTCAATTTGGCATTGGCTGATTGTTCTGCTGATCGTCGTCATGGTGTTCGGCACCAAGAAGCTCAAGAACATGGGCAGCGATCTGGGCGGAGCCGTCAAGGGATTCAAGGACGGCATGAAAGACGCCAACGCGTCTGCAGACGAGGCTGCCTCTGGTCCGCCGGCGCAGGTGGCCAACGGCGCCAAGGCCACCGACAAGTCGACGATCGACGTCGAAGCCAAGCAGAAATCCTGATAGCCGGATGGGTTTGTTGTGATCGACCTTGGCGTATCGAAGATGGCGCTGATCGGCGTGGTAGCGCTGATCGTCATCGGGCCTGAGAAGCTTCCGCGCGTGGCACGTACCGTGGGTGCCTTGCTGGGCAAGGCGCAGCGTTATGTGTCCGACGTGAAGTCCGAGGTCAGCCGGTCGATGGAACTCGATGAACTGCGCAAGATGAAGGACTCCGTGGCTGGCGCGGCCAAGGAGATGGAAAACACGATTCAGTCCAATGCCAACGACTTCGAGAAGTCCTGGGCGGATGCCACCAAAATGGACGACAACTCGCAAATCGGGAACAGCTACGAGATTCCCGAGAGTTACCCGGCCTATCGCCATCCCAAAAAGCGCTGGCGCGTCAAGACTGGCGCCATGCCCAACTGGTACAAGGCACGCACGGGTACCCGCACCCGCGCATTGTCGGGTGCTGCCAGGGTCGCGCGATACCGGCCGCAGAAGTTCGACTGAATGAACGGGTATCGTCCTGCGCCCCGGAACCGCAGTTCCGATGGGTGTCCGGCACACATGACACGATGACTGACACCAACAACAAAGACGACGAACTCGCCGGTACCGAACAGCCGTTCGTGCAGCACCTGATGGAACTGCGCAACCGGCTGGTGTACAGCATGGCGGGGCTGGTGGTGTGCATGGTGTTGTTGGCGATCTGGCCGTCGCCCAGTGGGCTGATCGACCTGATTGCGATGCCGATCCGTGCGCATATGCCGCCGGGCGCGAAGTTGATTGCGGTGGGCGTCTTTTCGCCATTCTTCGTACCGCTCAAGGTGTTGATGATGGCCGGCGTATTGCTGTGCCTGCCCTGGCTGATGTACCAGGCCTGGGCGTTTGTGGCGCCGGGCCTGTATGGACATGAAAAGCGCCTGGCGGTGCCTCTGATATTTTTCGGCAGCGCGCTGGCCTACGGCGGCATCGCCTTTGTGCAGCTGTTCGTGCTCGACAAGATGTTCGGGTTCATCCAGTCTGTAACCCCTGCCAGCGTGGCCGCCACGCCGGATATTGCCTCTTATGTCGAGGCCATCCTGGGCCTTTACCTGGCGTTTGGTGTGGCGTTCCAGGTTCCGATCGTGGTGGTGCTGCTGGTGCGCATGAATCTCGTGAGCATTGCGAAGCTCAAGGAATTTCGTGGCTACTTCATCGTCTTGTCATTCGTGATTGCCGCCGTCATCACGCCACCGGATGTGATCTCCCAACTGGCGCTGGCCGTGCCCATGTGCCTGCTGTATGAGGCGGGCATTTTTGCCGCCAGCATGTTTATCAAGGGGTCCAAGGCCCAGGAGGACGGCCAGCAGGTGGGAGATGATATGGACACTAAGTCCTGAATGCTTTTACCTGAGCGCTTGGTCACTGACTCGGTCGCCGCTGCGCAGGCCTGACACCTGGCACCACGTCAATATCGATTTGCGTGTCCTGACGCTGCAGGGCAAAGCGAGACGCAATACCGGGCTTGAGGCCCGCCACACGCGTCAGCAACTCCGCCACATTGCGGATCTCGGTGCCCGCCACCGAGGTGATCACGTCGCCCGGACGAATGCCCGCTTGTGCCGCCGGCCCATTTTGCAGGACACCAGTGATGATCACCCCCTGGCGCGCCTTGACGCCGAAGGTTTCTGCCAATTCAGGAGAGAGGTCGTTGGGCTCCACGCCGATCCAGCCGCGCGTCACTTGCCCATCCTTGACCAGACCTTCCATGACCTGCCTGGCAGTGGACATGGGGATGGCAAAACCAATACCCATGCTGCCACCCGAGCGCGAATAGATTGCAGTATTGATGCCCAGCAGATTACCCTGCGTATCCACCAGCGCGCCACCCGAGTTGCCCGGATTGATGGCGGCGTCGGTCTGGATGAAGTTCTGGAACTGCGAGGCACCGGCCTGCGTGCGGTCGAGCGCGCTGATGATGCCGGCGGTGACGGTCTGGCCCACGTTGAAGGGGTTGCCGATGGCCAGCACCGGGTC
>JBKJRR010000223.1:0-3635 GCA_046594635.1 Burkholderiaceae bacterium | reverse complement strand
CCTTGAGCACCGTCGATGAGGACGGGATCTGCCCATGTCGAAGATCTGGGTCCAGCGGTAGCTGAACCAGCCGTTGCGGATCACCAGCACCTTCTGGCCGGTGGCGAACTGGCGCGCGACCGCCTCCATGCCGAAGGTGCCGCTACCGGGCACGATCACGGCTGCATGCGCCTTGTAGACCTCCTTGAGCACACCGGAGATATCGCGCATGACGCCCTGGAAACTGCCGGACATGTGGTTCAGCGCACGGTCGGTATAGACGACCGAAAATTCGAGCAGCCCTTTGGGGTCTACATGGGGCAATAAGCCGGGCATGGGAGTCTCCTTTGGTCAAAAAAGCATTTTGGCACGCTGGCACCGGTCGTGCACAAACGCGCGCGCAAAGCCAGCACGTCGACGCTACCAGCTGTCAATGGCCACGGTCCCATCCGATCCGCGCGCGTCGCCGGCCGCCTGCAGCGCCTGAGCTATCCATAGTCGGGTCTGCGCGGGGTCGATCACGGTGTCGATCTCCAGCGTAGCGGCCATGCCCAAAGCGCCGCCTTTGTCATATTGCGCATCGACCAGACGCTGGAACAAGGCGTCGCGCTCGGCACCCGCTGCTGCGGCTTCGAGTTCCTTGCGGTAACCCAGGCGCACGGCGCCCTCCAGGCCCATGGCGCCGAACTCGGCGCTGGGCCAGGCCGCAATCGCCATCGGCACATGAAAGCCTCCTCCCGTCATCGCCATCGCGCCCAGACCGTAGGCCTTGCGCAGCACCACGCTGACAAGCGGCACCCGCAGATGCGCTGCCGCAATGAACATACGGCTCACATGCCGCACCTGCGCCTGTTCCTCGACCTGCGGGCCGACCATGAAGCCCGGTGTATCGACCAGGGTGACGATGGGCAGGCCATGGGCGTTGCACAACTGCATGAAACGCGCCGCTTTGTCCGCGGCATCGGCATCAATGGCACCCCCCAGGTGCTGCGGGTTGCTGGCCAGAAAACCGACCGGCCGGCCTTCGATGCGGCCCAGCACGGTATGGATACCGATTCCAAACCCGGTGCGCAATGCCAGCAGACTGTCTTTGTCGGCCAGACTGGCCATGGCCGCGGAACTGTCGTAAACACGCAACCGGTTCTGCGGCACGACTTCGCGCAGCGCCAATGCGTCTGGCGCCGTCCATTCGGTCACAGTGCCCTGAAAGAAGGCCAGATACTGGCGCGCGCGGGCCACCGCCATGGCCTCGTCATCGACCAGCACGTCGATCACGCCATTGGCATGTTGCACATCCGACGGACCGATCTGCTCGGGGCGAAACACCCCCAGACCACCCCCTTCGACCATGGCCGGCCCGCCCATGCCGATGTTGCTGCCTCGCGTGGCAATCACCACGTCGCAACAACCCAGCAACGCGGCATTTCCGGCGAAACAGCGCCCGGCCACGATGCCCACCACCGGCACGCGGCCATTGAGGCGCGCAAAACGGGCGAACGTCGCCACATGCAGTCCGGCCACGATCGGCATGTCGACATCACCCGGACGGCCACCACCACCTTCAGCGAACAACACCACCGGCAAACGGTTCTGCAACGCAATGCCGAGCATGCGGTCGGTCTTCTGATGGTTTCGCATGCCCTGGGTTCCGGCCAGCACAGTGGCGTCGTAGGCCATGACCACAGCGCCGGCGCGCGCGGCACCAAACAAGGCGCCATTGACCTGCGCCATGCCGGTGACCATGCCGTCGGCTGGTGTATTGCGCATCAGGTCGTCGGCGTCGCGTCGCGTAGCCTGCGCGGCGACGGCCAGCGCACCGTATTCACGAAACGAGTCGCCATCACACAGGTCGGCAATGTTCTCGCGTGCACTGCGCAATCCCAACGCATGGCGTTTCTCCAGTGCTTGCGGGCGGCTGGCGTCCAGCGTCAGGGCAAGCCGCTCGCGCACGCGTTGCAGATCCGGCCGTATGGCGCCCTGCGCCTTCAAGCTTGGCTCCAGCGGATTCGCCAGATGCGGCAGCTGCGCTGCGCCGTCCTGCGCGGCATGACCGGCAGATGCACCCACGACCGGGTGCGCCGCGGCGGCAGGGACGGATACCGGGTCGATATACAGCAAGGCCTGCCCCAGCGCCACCGTCTCACCGGCCTGCTCCAGCAATGCCGCGACACGGCCGGCCATCGGGGCCCGCAGCTCATGCTCCATCTTCATGGCCTCCAGGATCACCAGCACGTCGCCGGCGCGTACCCAGTCGCCGGGCTGCACTTGCCAGACGACGATTTGTGACTGCAAGGGTGATTCGATGGTGTGCATGGGCAGGATTTTGCGTCAGTCGCGCCAGGCTGCTGCGCGACGACAGGCGCGTAAACACATAGATGACAATCGGGCGATGACCGACTTCACTCCCTTGATCGAACTCACCCGTGCCGGCACGCTGGAATGCCAGCATTTTGGCGCTGTTGCCGTCGTCGACCGCCATGGCACGCTGCTGGCCCAGGTCGGCAATCCGCATTGGCTCAGCTTTTCGCGCTCGACGCTTAAGGCGTTGCAGGCCTTGCCGTTCCTGCAGGCCGACGGACCGCAGCAGTTCGGTTTCGGGCCAGAACAGATCGCGATGTTGTGCGCCAGCCATGGCGGCGAAGCGCAACACGTGGACCAGACCCAGGCCATGCTGGACAAGGTCGGTCTGACCTACAAGGCGCTGCGTTGTGGCTGTCACGTGCCCAGCGTTTTCGAGACCCTGGGCCAAAAGCCGCCAGAAGGCGCGGTGTTTGACGAACGGCACAACAACTGCAGCGGAAAACACGCGGGTTTCCTGGCCTACTGCGTCCAGAAGGGCCTGAGCCTGGACGATTACATCGACCCGCTGCATCCATTGCAGGCGGCAATCCGGCGCGACGTGGCGCTGGCCACCGGCATGGAGGCCGACGACCTGCGCATGGGCGTCGATGGCTGCTCGGCAACGAACTATGCCTTGCCACTTTCCCGGCTGGCGCTGGCGTATGCGCGGCTGGCCCGCGGCGCCGGCGACGACCCGTTCGGCGACAGTTTCAGGCGACTCGCCGACGCGATGACGGCCCACCCCGATCTGGTCTCGGGCACCGGGCGCAATGACCTGGCCTTCATGCGCGCCGGGCGCGGCGACTGGGTCAGCAAGATCGGCGCCGACGGCGTGCAGGTACTCGCCAGCCGCAGCCGCGGCGAAGCAGTCGCGCTCAAGATCATCGACGCCAGCAAGGTCGCGTTGCACGCGGCCACCGTCGAGGTGCTGGACCAGTTGGGCTGGCTGGACGATACGCAGCGGCAGGAACTGGCGCCCTGGCGCGCGCAAGAGATCCGCAATGTGCGCGGTTTGATGGTGGGCGAACGCCGAGCGGTGTTCAGGCTGCGGCCCGGCACCTGAGTCGAGATATTTTTGGAAGTTTTACCCGCTGGTAAACCCCGATGGCGCCGCCACGCGATCGGCGCAGAATCTGCGCCTCTGGGCGGTGCATTGCCCCTCTTGTTGGTGCACCTCGCGCCACGGTGGTGCTATCTTTTTTGCATCGCTGTTGGGGTAACATTCCCACACCTTGTTTCATTTTCACGTCCTGTTTGAGGAGAACCCATTGAAAACCTTGTTCACCCGTTCTGCGGCTGCGCTGGCTGTTGCTGCC
>JBKJRR010000440.1:0-7628 GCA_046594635.1 Burkholderiaceae bacterium | reverse complement strand
GTCGCCAATCAGAACCATTTTGGGCAGGCCCGAGCCCGAACCGCTTGCCCGCTTGGACTTGGTGGCATAGTCGACCGCCTTGAGGTAGCGGTCGTCCAGGTGTTCCAGACCGGCCAGCAAAACGCCTGAGCGTTTTTGCTCGGCAAACATGAAATCGATGATGTCGACAATGCCCGGCACGGCTTCGCGCGGGTTGCCGAAAAACTCCAGGCATACCGTGCGGGTTTCGGCAGGCATCTTGTGCACCACCCAGCGTGCGCTGGTGATCAGGCCGTCACAGCCTTCTTTCTGGATGCCGGGCAAGCCGCTGAGAAACTTGTCGGTCACGTCCTTGCCCAGGCCAGCCTTGCGAAAGGACGCACCCGGAATTTCGAGCCGTTCCGTGCGCTCGAGCGTGTGGCCGTCGGCCTTGAAATGGCGCAACTCGAAGATCGCCATGGGCGCGTCGTGGATCTTGCCCATGTTGTGGTCCAGTCGCACCACTTCCAGCCAGGTGGCCTGCGGCGTGACCATGCGCCAGGACAACAGGTTGTCCAGCGCCGTGCCCCACAACACCGCCTTCTTGCCGCCGGCGTTCATCGCGATGTTGCCGCCGATGCACGAGGCCTCGGCCGAGGTCGGATCAACCGCAAATACAAATCCGGCCCGCTCGGCAGCATCGGACACCCGCTGCGTGACGACACCAGCTTCGGTCCAGACCGTGGCCACCGGCTGCGGTTGCCCGGGCACGGAAACCATCTCGACCTCGGTCATGGCCTCGAGCTTTTCGGTGTTGATGACGGCACTTTTCCAGGTCAGTGGGCAGGCACCCCCGGTGTAGCCGGTTCCACCGCCCCGCGGAATGATGGTCAGATCCAGGTCTATGCAACCCTTGACCAGCGCTGCCATTTCGGCTTCAGAGTCCGGCGTGAGGACGACAAACGGGTACTCGATGCGCCAGTCGGTCGCGTCGGTCACATGCGATACCCGGCTCAGGCCGTCAAATTTGATGTTGTCGCGCGCGGTAAGCCGGCGCAACACCCGCTGTGTCTTGCGCCGCAAGGCCTGGATCTGCACAAAGCCCTTGTCGAAGTCCTCGACCGCCTGCCCGGCTGCCACCAGCATCTCACCCACCAGCGCATCACGCTCGGCATCCTGATCTGGCGTGCGGCGCTTGGCGATCTCACCCAGGCGATGGTGTAGCGCTTCAACCAGCAACCGCCGCCGCTTGGGGTTGTCCAGCAGGTCGTCCTGCAGGTACGGATTGCGCTGCACCACCCAGATGTCCCCCAGCACCTCGTACAACATGCGCGCCGATCGACCGGTGCGGCGCTCGCCACGCAGCCGCAGCAAGGTGGTCCAGGCCGTGGGTCCCAGCAGCCTGATCACGATTTCGCGGTCGGAAAACGAGGTGTAGTTGTAGGGAATCTCGCGGATGCGCTCGGACGCTGGCGCCCCTGGCACGGTCTGTGGCAGCAGTTGTTCAGGTCGGGTTACAGCGTTCATGGACTTCGCGGTTGGTACCTGTCACAGGGAAGAATCAGGCATTCGTCAGATACAGACCCACAGCCCAAGCCCCTGAATGAGAGGCCGTACTGCAAAGAAACATTATCGCAGCGCAGCATTTTCCGATATTGCCTGTGGTCGTATCATGGAAATCCCTCTCCCGCTTCTGCCTGTCATCCGGTTGTAATCGCGCTGTCACGCCCCATAGGTAAGATTCGTCTTTTTCGGAGAACTCACAATGAAATTCAAACTTGCGGCTGCCGCCTGCGCAGTAGCTATGTCCTTTGCCGCGCAGGCCCAGACGGAAATCCAGTGGTGGCACTCCATGACTGCCGTCAATGGCGAAGTGGTCAACGACCTGGCCAAGAACTTCAACGCCAGCCAGAGCGCCTACAAGATCGTCCCGACCTTCAAGGGCAACTACACCGAGTCGTTCACGGCCGCTGTGGCCGCCTTCCGCGCCGGCAATGCTCCGCACATTCTGCAGGTATTTGAAGTCGGCACCGCCACGATGATGGCCAGCAAGGGTGTGACCGTGCCGGTGGGCAAGATCATGAAGGAATCCGGCGTCAAGTTTGACCCCAGCGCCTACGTGTCGGCCGTGGCCGGCTACTACACGGCACCCAACGGCCAAATGCTGAGTTTCCCGTTCAACAGCTCCACCACCGTGTTCTATTTCAACAAGGATGCCTTCAAGGCCGCCGGCATAGCCACCGACAAGGCGCCCAGCACTTGGCCGGAGGTGGCGCTCGCAGCCGCCAAGCTCAAGGCCAACGGCCACAAATGCCCGCTCTCCATCGCCTGGCAGGGCTGGACCCAGCTGGAGAGTTTTTCCGCCTGGCACAACGTGGAGTTCGCGACCAAGGGTAATGGCATGCAGGGCATGGACGCGCGCATGAAGGTCAACTCACCTCTGCACGTGCGCCACATCGAGAACCTTGCCAACATGGCCAAACAAGGGCTATTCGTTTACAAGGGGCGCGCCAACGTGCCGGAGGCCAGCTTCACTTCCGGTGAATGCGCGATGATGACCACCTCGACCGGCTTTTACGGCAACGTCAAGGCCAATGCCAAGTTTGACTGGGGACTGGCGCCGCTGCCTTACTATCCCGACGTTCCGGGTGCGCCTCAGAACACCGTGATTGGCGGTGCCAGTCTGTGGGTCATGGCCGGCAAGAAGGCGGATGAATACAAGGGCATCGCGCAATTTTTCAACTATCTGTCGCAGCCCGACGTCCAGGCCGCGACACACCAGCGCACCGGTTACCTGCCTATCACAACCGCCGCGTTCCAGTCGACGGAAAAGTCTGGCTTTTACCAGAAGAACCCGGGCACCGACGTGGGTGTGAACCAGATGATCCGCAAGACGACCGACAAGTCGCGTGGCATCCGCCTAGGCAACTATGTTCAGATCCGAACCATCGAGGACGAGGAGCTTGAGCAAGTCTGGAATGGCAAGAAGACCGCCAAGGAGGCCCTGGACTCGATCGTGGAACGTGGCAACGATCTTCTGGAACGTTTTGAGAAGGCCAACAAGAGCTAACGCCGGGTGGAAAAGCGCGTAGTTTTCCGCTCCTCCTGGCTACCCTGGGCGCTCCTGGCGCCCCAGGTGACCGTGATTGCGGTGTTCTTCTTCTGGCCGGCTGGACAGGCGGTGGTGCAGTCGCTCCAGCAATCGAACGCCTTTGGAACATCGGTGGAATGGGTCGGGCTGGAGAACTTCCGCAACCTGTGGAACGACCCGACCTATCTTGCGTCGTTCTACACCACGTCGCTGTTCTCCGTGCTCGTTGCGGCGCTTGGCATCGGCATATCGCTGGTGCTGGCTGTTTTTGCCGACCGCATCGTCAAGGGTGCGCTGGCCTACAAGACCCTGCTGATCTGGCCCTACGCTGTGGCGCCGGCGATCGCAGGCGTATTGTGGCTGTTCATGCTGGCGCCTAGCGTGGGTGTGGTCTCGTATTGGCTGCGCGTGCTGGGTGTCGACTGGGACCCACTCCTTAACGGACGCCATGCCATGACAATGGTTGTCGCAGCCGCGGTCTGGAAGCAGATCTCCTACAACTTCCTGTTCTTTATGGCTGGCCTGCAGAGCGTGCCGAAGTCGCTCATCGAGGCTGCCGCAATTGACGGCGCGAGGCCCTGGCGCCGCTTCTGGACCATCGTGTTTCCACTGTTGTCGCCCACCACTTTCTTTCTGCTGGTGATCAATATCGTCTACGCCTTCTTCGACACCTTCGGCATTATCGACGCCGCCACCGAAGGTGGCCCTGGCAAAGACACCTCGATCCTGGTCTACAAGGTCTACTACGATGGCATCAAGGCCATGGACCTGGGAAGCTCCGCAGCCCAATCGGTGGTGCTGATGGTGATCGTGATCACCTTGACCGTGGTGCAGTTCCGGTACGTCGAGAAGAAAGTGAACTACTGAAATGACACTGTCCCCACTCTCACTACGTTCGCTGCCCCCCGAAGGAGCCGTCAGTACCTTCGGAACGACCGGGCGGCACTGACATGGTGGAACGCCGTCCGCTGCTCGATGCTTTGTCGCATCTGATCCTGGTTCTGGGCGTGCTGGTGGTCGCGTTTCCGCTCTACTTGACCTTTGTCGCCTCCACCCATACAACCAGCGAAATCGTGCAGGCGCCCATGACACTCGTGCCGGGCGACCAGTTGCTGGAGAACTACGACACAGCCTGGAACGGTACCCGCAAGGGTACCGGCTCCAAGGCGCCAGTGGGTCAGATGATGATCGTCAGCCTGGTCACAGCGATGGTGATCGCCGTCGGCAAGATCGCCATTTCCTTATTGTCCGCGTTTGCCATCGTCTACTTCCGTTTTCCGTTCCGGATGTTATTCTTCTGGGCCATTTTCGTCACGCTGATGCTGCCAGTGGAGGTACGCATCTTGCCCACCTACAAGGTGGTGGCGGATCTGGGCATGCTCAACAGTTATGCCGGCCTGACGATTCCGCTGATTGCGTCGGCCACCGCTACGTTCCTGTTCCGCCAGTTCTTCCTCACCGTGCCGGACGAACTGGTCGAGGCTGCACGGGTGGACGGTGCCGGGCCGATGCGATTTTTCAAGGACGTGCTGGTGCCTCTGTCCAGCACCTCGATCGCAGCCTTGTTCGTGATCCAGTTCATCTATGGCTGGAACCAGTACCTGTGGCCGCTGCTGGTAACGACCGAGGAGAATATGTACCCAGTGGTGATCGGCATAAAGCGCATGATCTCGGGTGGTGACGCGCAGACCGAGTGGAACATCGTCATGGCCACCGCGCTGCTGGCCATGATTCCACCGGCACTGGTCGTGATGCTGATGCAGAAGTGGTTCGTCAAGGGCCTGGTCGACACCGAAAAATAAGCGAAGCAATCTCATGGCATCGGTACAACTCAAGAACGTCATCAAACGTTATGGTCACGGCAAAACTGCCAACCAGGTCATCCATGGCGTCAACGCGCAGATCGCCGATGGCGAATTCATAGTCATCGTGGGCCCGTCGGGGTGTGGAAAGTCCACGCTGCTGCGTATGGTCGCCGGGCTGGAAGAAGTCAGCGAAGGCCAAATACTGATCGGCGAAAAGGTCGTCAACGACCTTGAACCTGCCGATCGCGATATCGCAATGGTGTTCCAGAACTACGCCCTGTATCCGCACATGAGCGTGTTCGACAACATGGCGTATGGACTGAAGATTGCCAAGGTACCGAAGGACGAGATCAAGACCCGGGTCGACAAGGCGGCCGCGATTCTGGAGCTCGGCCCATATTTGGCGCGCAAACCGCGCGAACTCTCGGGTGGCCAGCGTCAGCGCGTGGCCATGGGTCGGGCCATCGTGCGCCAGCCGCGAGTGTTCCTGTTTGACGAACCGC
Source organism: Burkholderiaceae bacterium (assembly GCA_046594635.1). Taxonomy (GTDB): domain Bacteria; phylum Pseudomonadota; class Gammaproteobacteria; order Burkholderiales; family Burkholderiaceae_C; genus CAISIP01. Next base: position 2,271 of record JBKJRR010000440.1, on the reverse strand, counting down.
TGAGCAACCTCGATGCGAAGCTGCGCGCCCAGACCCGTCTCGAGATCCAGAAGCTGCACCGTGAACTGGGCATCACGTCGCTGTTCGTGACCCACGACCAGGTCGAGGCGATGACCCTCGCCCAACGCATGATCGTCATGAATGGCGGTGTCATGGAGCAGTTCGGCACACCGGAGGAAGTTTATACACGCCCGGCCACGACCTTTGTTGCCAGCTTCATCGGATCTCCGCCGATGAACCTTTTGTACGATGCGCCCGACGCAAAGCCCGGAACCATCGTCGGCATCCGGCCTGAACATCTGGACATCGGGGAAACCGGCTGGGCACTGCGGGTGGAAGCGGTCGAGATGCTGGGGGCCGAGCGCCTGGTGTACGGTCGCTGGTCACACGGTACCGGCAAAGAGATGGTGATCATTCGCACAGAGGAGGCCGATGCGATACCGGCCCTTGGCAGCACCATCCACGTGAGGCCACGTCCGGACCGTCTGCATGCCTTCGACGCATCCACCGGCAAACGCCTCTGATGGCTTCGGCATGGCCGTATCCGCGCTGGATCGCGCACCGGGGCGCTGGCAAGCTGGCACCGGAAAACACACTGGCCGCGTTTCGACTCGGCGCAAGCCACGGCTATCGCATGTTCGAATGCGACGTCAAACTCAGTCAGGATGACGTTCCCTTCCTGATGCACGACGCCGATCTGCGGCGTACAACGGACGGCCGAGGTATCGGTGGCGACCTGCCCTGGCATGTATTGTCGCAACGCGATGCCGGCAGCTGGCATTCGCGAGGGTACGCCGGCGAAGGCCTGCCATGCCTGGAGAACGTCGCCCGGTACTGCCAGAGCAATGGACACCTGCTCAATATCGAGATCAAGCCAACGCCGGGCACCGAGCGCCATACAGGCGACTTGGTGGCTCGGCATGCGGCCCGCCTGTGGGCCCAGGCGGCCATCCCCCCGTTGATGACATCGTTCGATGTGGCAGCGCTCGAAGGTGCGCGCATCGCCGCGCCTGACCTGCCACGGGGCCTGTTGCTGGACGAACCCCGGGCAGACTGGCTGGAGGTCGCCAGCGCTCTGGGTTGTGTCGCGGTGGTCTGCCACTACAGCCTGTGGGACCAGGCCACTGTGGCGGCGGCCCACCAAGCCGGTCTGCGCTGTTTGAGCTACACGGTCAATGACGAGTGGATCGCGCACCACTTACTCGATTTGCAGACCGACGGCATCATCACTGATCGGGTCGACCTTTTCACGCCGGACTGAGCCCCGGCCATGCAAACCGGAATTCACCTGGCGCCATCGGTGCGGATGTTGCTGCTGAGCAACTCCCGCGACTCGTCGGGCAACTACCTGGTACACGCCCGTGACGCTTGGGCCGACATCGCTGATGGTCGCAAGAACGCATTGTTTTTCCCCTTTGCTGGCACGACCGTGGACTGGGACGACTATCTGGCCCTGGTGCAAAAAGCCCTGGCATCGCTTGGAATGACGATAGCGGGCGCACACCGCTGTACCGATCTGACTGCCGCGACAGCGCAAGCCGACATGCTGCTGGTCGGTGGAGGCAACACGTTCCGGCTGCTGCTGGAACTGCGTGAACGCGGCTGCCTGCAGTCGATTCGACAGGCGGTACAGGCCGGCACACCGTATGTAGGTTGGAGCGCCGGGTCGGTGGTGGCGACGCCATCCATCGCCACCACGAACGACATGCCTATTGTCGATCCGGGTGGATTCGACGCGCTTGGACTGGTGCCATTTCAGATCAATGCCCATTACACCAACGCCCTGCCTACGGGACACCAGGGTGAAACGCGCAACCAGCGGATCGCGGAATATCTGGTCCTGCATCCCGCGCAATCGGTGCTGGCACTGCCAGAGGGCAACTGGTTGGAGTGGCGCCAAGGTCAAGCCACGGTGCATGGGCCACAGCCATCGTGGTGGTTTCGCGCCGGCCAAGCGCCAACCGCGTTGCAAGGCGGCGGCCTCATCACGATTTGACGCCCAGCGCAGTATGCCAACCCGTTTCGCCATCTAAGTACAGGCCGTCGCCTCGGACGCGACAGGCGCACCCATGTCCACCCACGACCCATTGACTGTCGAACATGCCGCGCGATTGACGTGGATGCGACGCTTCTCGGGTTGGGTCAGCCGGGTCGGCGCATTGCGCGCCACGTTACTGCTTTGCCTGATCAGCTCCATATGTTCGTTTGGCTTCACCTGGTTGCTGGTGTGGCTCAACCATTCGTCCAGCATGGGCAGCGCAGCCTGGATCT
>JBKJRR010000433.1:0-5196 GCA_046594635.1 Burkholderiaceae bacterium | reverse complement strand
CAAGAACGACCACGTACGTATCGATTTCATCTCGTCGCGTTTCTCCAAACGCACCAACGCGATCATCGACTCCATCGGCATCATCGTCTTCACCATTCCCCTGGCCTGGATCATGATCGACCTGGCCTGGCCGTACTTCATGCGCGCCTACGACAGTGGCGAAATGAGCCAGAATGCCGGCGGACTGATCCGCTGGCCGGTACTTGCGCTGATTCCGATCGGCTTTGGCGTACTGCTGATGCAGTCCTTGTCCGAACTGATCAAGCGCATCGGCTTTCTGACCGGGCATCGTGACCAGCCGTTCTCGGTGGAACACAGCAAGACAAACGAAGAACTGCTGGCTGAAGAAATGGCGGCGGAAGTCGAAGCGCAAGCCGCGCGTGACCTTGCTGCACGAAAGAACTGACATGCTGGAACTCATTGCCAACAACTTTGTCCCCGTCATGTTTGCGGGGCTGTTTCTGTTTCTGCTGACCGGTATTCCGGTGGCGTTCGGGCTGGCCGCCACTGGCCTGTTCTTCGGACTGATCGGCATGGAGGCCGGGCTGTTTTCGACCAACCTGTTCCAGGCCTTGCCGCTGCGCGTGTTCAGCATCATGTCCAACGAGACGCTGCTGGCGATTCCGTTCTTCACGTTCATGGGCATCATCCTGGAGCGCTCCCGCATGGCCGAGGACCTGCTCGAGACTGTGGGACAGGTATTCGGTCCGGTGCGCGGTGGCCTCGCAATTGCGGTGATTCTGGTCGGCGCCTTGCTCGCCGCAACCACCGGCGTGGTGGCCGCTGCGGTGATCTCGATGGGACTGATCTCCCTGCCGATCATGTTGCGTTACGGCTACAACCGATCAATGGCCACGGGCGTGATCACCGCCTCGGGAACCCTGGCGCAGGCAATCCCGCCGTCGCTGGTGTTGATCGTGTTGGCCGACCAGATGGGCCGCTCAGTGGGTGACATGTACGCCGGCGCAGTGTTGCCGGCCCTGCTGCTGGTCGGCATGTATGTGTTTTATGTAGTGCTGGTTGCCCTGTTCAAGCCCAAATGGGTGCCGGCGCTGCCGGTGGAGGCCCGCATTTACCGAGAAAGCAATGGTGCCAGCGGCCATAGATCGCTGGTGGTGCTGTTGGTGACCTGTGCTCTTGCGGGCTGGTTCTGGTCGATCCAGCATAACGCCATCGTCGGTGGCTGGCTCGAGCGTACCAAGGCGGCAGACAACGACGAGATCATCATCATGTCGCTGACCGTGTCATCGCTGCTGGCGCTGGCGCTGGCCATCGTGAACCGGATCACCCGCATGGGCCTGCTGTCGCGCCTGGCCGAGCAGGTCACCTTTGTGCTGATCCCGCCGCTGGTGCTGATGTTCCTGGTGCTGGGAACGATTTTCCTGGGCATTGCGACGCCGACCGAAGGTGGCGCCATGGGCGCGATGGGCGCACTCATCATGGCCGTGTCGCGACGTCGGCTGAGTTTCAAACTGTTCAAGCAGGCGCTCGACGGTACCGCCAAATTGGCGACCTTCGTGATGTTCATTCTGGTCGGATCAACCGTTTTCAGTTTCACCTTCAATGCCGCCGATGGCCATATCTGGGTCGAGCACTTGTTTACCGGCATGCCGGGCGGCGCGCTCGGTTTCCTGATCGTCGTGAACGTGCTGGTGTTCATTCTGGGCTGTTTCATCGACTTCTTCGAGATCGCCTTCATCGTGGTTCCGATCCTGGTGCCGGTAGCCGCGAAAATTCTGCCCACCATGTTGCCGGATGTACCGATCGATGCGGTCATGATCTGGTTCGGCATCGTCCTGGCAATGAACCTGCAGACTTCTTTTTTGACGCCGCCCTTCGGTTTTGCGCTGTTCTATCTGCGCAGCGTGGCGGCCAAGAACGACTACCAGGACCGCATCACCGGCGAAACCATTCCGGCCGTCAAGACCGGCCAAATCTACATGGGGTCGATCGCCTTCCTGGTCCTGCAGGTCATTGTTCTCGCCTGCGTCATCGCGTTCCCCAAGATGGTGATTGGCAACATCGACAAGGGGCCCAATATCGATGCCGAGGCGGCGCTTGAGGCATTGAGGTTACCGGCGCCGGGACAATTGGCACCTTTACCTGTGTTTGGCATGCCGGCAGCCCCGGAGCAAGGCGCGAGTGCGGCCGAGGGCGCAGCACCCGCCGAGGCGGACGATCCGATGAAGGCCTTGATGGACGCGGTGAAACAGGACGACGGCAAGAAGAAGCCCTGATCCGCCGGCATATCGGCCCAGGTACCTGCAGGGCAGGGCGGGGGCTGATCATCGCATTGGCCCAAAGGAAAGGCCCCGCAGTGCGGGGCCTTTCCTTTGAGGGATTGGCTGCGTACGGACCGATCCGTGACGCAGCCGCCAACGTGCGACTTACAGCTTCTGACGCTGCATGAAGTTGTCGAACGTGGACTCCGTGAAGCGGAACCACAGGTTCTGGTCGCGGCGGAATGCGGAGTAGTCGGTGTAGATCTTCTTCCAGGCCGGATTGGTGTTGCTCAGTTCAGCGTACAGGGCTTCGGCTTCCTTGAACGCGGCATTCATCACCTCAGCCGGGAACGGGAACAACTTGGCGCCCTTGCTCACCAGGTCCTTCAGTGCAGCCGGGTTCAGTGCGTCGTACTGGGCCTGCATGTTGGTATGGGCGTAATACGACGCCGCATTGATGATGGCCTTGTACTCTGCCGACAGTCCTTCGTAGGCCTTGGTGTTCACGTGCAGGTCGAGCTGCGGGCCACCTTCCCAGTAGCCAGGGTAGGCGTAATTGGTGGCGACCTTGTAAAAGCCCAGCTTCAGGTCGTCATAGGGTCCCACCCACTCGGCCGCATCGATCGTGCCCTTTTCCAGCGATTGGTAAATTTCGCCGCCAGGAATATTGGCAGCGATACCGCCGATACGCTCCCACACCTTGCCGCTGAAGCCGCCGGTACGGAACTTCAGGCCCTTGATGTCGGCCAGCGTCTTGATGGGCTTGCGGAACCAGCCGCCCATCTGCGCGCCGGTGTTTCCCATCGGGAAGTTGATGATGTTGTACTGGGCGTAGAACTCGCGTGTCAGCTTCAGGCCATTGCCATGCATCATCCAGGCAGTCATCTGGCGGCTGTTCAGGCCGAAAGGAATGGCGCAACCGATTGCGAACGTGGGGTCCTTGCCGAAGTAGTAGTAGGGCGCCGTGCTGGCCATCTCGACCGTGCCGGCCTGCACTGCGTCAACCGTGCCGAAAGCCGGCACCAATTCACCAGGCCCGTGCGTGGTGATCTCGAACTTGCCACCGCTCAATTCTTTGACCTGTTTGGCAAAGACGTCGGACACGCCAAACAGGGTGTCGAGCGATTTGGGGAAGCTCGATGTCAGGCGCCAGCGAAGCGCGGTCTGTGCATGCACGATGGCGGGAGCGGCACCCGCGGCCAGAATGCCGGCAAGGCCTGCATTCTTGATGATGGAACGACGATCCATGGATAAATCTCCTTCTTGATATGAATGCACCAGACCAAGCTGGCCCGGTGTGGTCGGACAATTGGTGGCTTGCAAGCCACAACCACTGCTTTTCCAACCGGGATTGTCTGTTGATACCTGCCGAAGTTGGCAGGGGACTTTCCCTTATAAATGGTGCAAATCTGGCGTCAATGGCCCTGTCAATCCCCGCCAATGTCGCCCCACCGACATTCGCGTCCAAACCGGCATTCAGATGGCGGCCCACTTGGCTGACATAAGATAGCCGCAATGTCCCAATTGCTTGTCCGCGGTATTGATTCGCCTGCCATGCGCGCCGCCGGGCGCGAACTGCTGTCGGTGGCGCTGATGGATGCACGCAACCACACCTTGCATCTCGCCACGCAGCTGGCCGCGACCGATACGCAGGGCCGGTCTGACAACGACGGCGCAGATTTGCACGTGCCGCCTCTGGCTTGGGTACTCGGGCATATCGGCTGGTTTCAGGAGTGGTGGATCGCGCGCAACATGCAGCGCGCCAGGGGGCGACGCTGTGATCCGCTGGCGACCCGATTGCCATCGCTGGAGCCCAGCGCGGATCACTGGTGGGACGATGCCCGGGTTTCGCCACAGCAGCGCCGCAGGCTGGACTTGCCGGACATTGCCACACTCAAGACCTATTTGCTGGCATCACTGGAGACAAGCCTCGAGTTGCTCGAGACAGCCGCCGACACCGACGAGGGCCTGTATTTTTATCGCCTGGCACTGGCGCATGAAGACATGCATGGCGAAGACCTGATCGTGATGGCCCAGCTGCGGGGAATCGCGCTGGACATGGAGACACCGGGCCCGGTGACACAACGCGCGCCCTTGCTGGTACCTGCTATGCAATGGAACATGGGCAGTGCGCAAGGAGCAGGCTTCACATTTGACAACGAACGGGCGGTACACCGGGTTGCGGTGCCCGAGTTCGAGATCGACGCGCAGGTTGTGAGCTGGTCGCAATATGTGGAATTTGTCGACGACGGTGGCTACGACCGCGGCGAGTTGTGGCATCCGCAGGGCTGGCAATGGCTGCAGACCAAGGCCGTGGCCGAAGGCACCGAGGCGGGTGGTCGTGCGCCGCGATTTGTGCAGCAGATCGGCGTGGCCAGCGGTGCCGTCATGCAGACCCGCTTCGGCACGCCACGGCGCATGCTCGGCGGCCAGTGTGTGACCCATGTCAGCTGGTGGGAGGCCGATGCCTGGTGCCGTTGGGCCGGGCGGCGCCTGCCGGCCGAGGTGGAGTGGGAACTGGCGGCCTGCACCACCCAGCGGCGCGGTTTTCGCTGGGGCGATGTGTGGGAGTGGACGGGCAGCACCGCCCGGGCGTATCCGGGTTTCAGCGCCGATCCGTGGCGGGACTATTCCGAACCCTGTTTCGGCAGCCACAAGGTGCTGCGTGGCGCGTCGTTTGCGACCCGCGAGCGCATGAAGCACCCGCGCTTCAGGAACTTCCAGTTGCCGCAATGTGATCTGATGTTTTGTGGTTTCCGTTCTTGCGCCCTGTGAATTTCCACCACGGCAGCAAACGGCTCAGTGCCAACACCTCGCCACTGTGCGAGGAGCGATAGCCCGCCATCGCCGACAACTGCTGCTGCCACTGGGCGCTGTGCAGCAACTGGCGCAAGGCCAGTGTGGCGGGCTTCTCTAGTGCGCTGCGCAGCGCACTAGAGAAGCCCGCCACACTGGCCTTGCGCCAGTTGCTGCA
>JBKJRR010000301.1:0-8659 GCA_046594635.1 Burkholderiaceae bacterium | reverse complement strand
CCCCGGTTGACGGGCTCTTCGTCGGACCAGCGCAGCAGCGTGCTGACGCCACCCTTGGCGTTGAGGATATGCATTGGCACGAGTTCCTGCGAGAAGCCGTTGTCGTCCTCGCTGGATCGAAAATGCAGCTTGCCGACCGACACTACATCGCTGCCGGCCTCGCGCAACCGGTGCATCCAGCTTGAAACCTTGCCGTCGTAGACGATGGCGTTGTCCCAGTAGCCGGTCTGGAATGGAAAGCGGCCGGTTGCGATGGCCGCGCGCGCCGGACAGCACAGCGGGCTGGCGGTATAGGCGTTGGCAAAACGCGTTCCACGCGCAGCCAGCGCATCGAGGTGCGGCGTCTGGATCACCGAGTTTGCGGAGCAGCCCATCGCGCTGCGTGCATGGTTGTCGGATAGGAAGAACAGCAGATTTGCGGGCTTCATCGGGACTCCGGCAGGCTAGTTTGGGAACAGCCTGTGAAATCAGCGCAGTTCGATTCGGTAGCGATAGCGATCGCCTCGCATGTAGGCCTGGCGGAATTCGCCGGGCTTGTCAGCGACCAGAAAGCTGTGTCGCTCCACCAGGAATACCGGCGCGCCGATCGGCAGTCCGAGCTCTCTGGCCACGACGTCGTCGGCGATGACAGGCTCCAGGATTTCCTCGGCGCGCAGGAAGGACAGACCGTAGCGCTGCTCAAGCAGATCGTAGAAGAGCGCGTGTTCGATGTCGATCTTGTCCAGCCCCGGGGTCAGCGCTGCCGGGATGAAGCTGGTCGACAGCGTCACCGGTACGCCTGCCATGAACTGCAGACGTCGCACCTCGAACACCGACTCGCGTTTGCCCAGTTGCAGGATGCTCTGCAGGTCGGGTGTTGCGCGCGAGAGAATTATGCCCAGCAGACGCGACACTGCGTCGTGGGGCACGGCGCCAACCCGGTAGTTGCGGTAGGAACCCAGCACGCTGCCCTCGAACTTGGGCTTTGCAACAAAGGTGCCGCGCCCCTGGCGGCGCACGATCAGTCCCTGGTTCTCCAGGTCCCCGAGGGCACGGCGCAAGGTACCGCGGCTGACAGCGAAGTGGTTGCACAGGTCGGTCTCGGACGGCAGGGCATGGTCGGATTTCCAGCGCCCGGACACCACCTGGCGCGTGATGTTCTCCTTGATCTGGTGGTACAGCGGCGACACCTCCTCGGGCTCAAGCGTGCTCAGGCCATCGAGCCATGGATCGTTTGTCGGTGAGTCCAGTACCGCCATCGCTGTCGCTCCTCGTCAAGTTACCGGTGCGGCTCAATGGCCCCATGAACTGGCCCACCACCCACCACAAGCCAACTTGTATGTACGTTTGAACGTATGATACATTCGCCGCCGCGATTCGTGCAACCTTCCCGCTGTGGTACCTGAGCTGCGGGCATTACACCGATTGCCGAACCTTCCCTTTCATCACCTGGACAACTTCGATGACGCGCCCCAAGAATCTGCTGATCCTGATGTCCGACGAACACAACCCGAAGGTGATGGGCTGTGCCGGCAACCCCATCATCCAGACGCCGCACCTCGATGCCCTGGCTGCGCGCGGCACCCGGTTCAGCGCGGCCTACACCACCTGCCCGATCTGCGTTCCCGCGCGGGCCGCATTCGCGACGGGTCGCTATGTGCACCAGATCGGGTACTGGGACAATGCCGACGGCTACGATGGCGCCATCCCGAGCTGGCACCACCAACTGCGCGATGCCGGACACGAGGTGGTATCGATCGGCAAACTGCATTTTCGCGGTGCGTCGGGCGACGACCACGGCTTTTCACAAGAGATCGTGCCAATGCACATCATCGACGCGACTGGCGATGTCAAAGGCCTGATCCGCGACAACATACCCAAGCGCCACGGCGGCGACAAGATGGCCAAGATGGCCGGACCGGGCGAGTCGACTTACACCGTGTACGACCGCGACATCGCTGCCCGTGCCCAGATCTGGCTGCACGAGGCCGCCGAACGCCAGCATGACAAACCCTGGGTGCTGTTCGTTTCCCTCGTGGCGCCACATTTCCCGCTCACGGCGCCGCCCGACTGGTACTACCACTACTTTGACCAGGCTCTGCCAACGCCCAAACAATATGCGATGCAGGACAGGCCCGAGCACCCTTACCTGCGCGACTACGCCCATTGCGTCGACTACGACACACATTTCAAATCGCCGCAAGACGTCAAGCGCGCGCTGGCCGGCTACTACGGGTTGGTCAGCTCAATGGACGAAAACCTGGGAAAGATATTGGCGGCCCTTGAAAAGACCGGGCTGGCAGAAGACACGCGCGTGGTCTACACCAGCGACCATGGCGACAATAACGGTGCTCGCGGGTTATGGGGCAAGTCAACCTTCTATGAAGAGTCAGCTGGCGTGCCCCTGATCGTCACAGGCGACGACATACCCAGAGGCCTTGTTCAGAGCACGCCAGTCAGCCACGTCGACCTGTATCCCTGGATCTTTGAATGCGTGGGTGCGCCAGTTCCGGACGATGACCATCCCGGGCGCTCGCTTGGCGCGCTGGCGCGTGGTGAGGCGCCCGACAAGCCGGTGGTCAGCGAATACCACGCGATGAGTTCAACCGGCGCCGCATTCATGCTGCGCGACGGGCGCTGGAAATACCTGCACTACGTCAACTACCGGCCGCAACTCTACGACCTGCAGGACGACCCGCAGGAACTGCGCGACTTGGCGCAGGACCCGGCCTACGCGCCGGTGCTGGAGAGCTGCCGTCAGCGCCTGCTGGAATTCTGCGACCCTATCGCAGTCGATGCCCGTGCCAAGGCACGCCAGGCCGTTTTGCTGGCCAAGGCCGGTGGCCGCGACGCGGCTATTGCGCGCGGCGACCTCGGTTTTTCGCCTGCGCCTGGAACCAAGGCCGAGTTGGACTGAGCTCTGGGCTGCGCGATTTTGACGGCGCATGACTGTGGGCCGGAGCACAGGAGCGGTCAACCGCGCCACCCGCCGGCATCCGCCATGAACGCCATGCGGCTCGACGGTCAGTGCTACGCGTCGACTCTGGTCTGTTCCGATATTTTCGACAAGGCCTCGGCGGCGGGCCTGATTTGCGCGCTGTCGACCGCAAAATCACCGAGCGCGACGATGCCGACCAGTCGCTTGTTGCGATTCACCACGGGTAAACGTCGGACTTGCTGCTCACTCATCAGCTTGGCCGCAGCTTCCACGGTGTCGTCGTCGTATGCCCAGTAGATCCCTTCGGACATGATTTCCCGCACCTTCGTGTCGGGTCCTTTGCCCTTCGCCACAGCCCGAATCACAATGTCGCGATCGGAGATCGTTCCGATCATGCGGTCGTTTTCACCAACAGGCATCATGCCGAACCCTCCATCAGACATCTCCTGTGCGGCTTCGGTGATGGTCATGTCCGGGCCGATGACCCTGACATCCCGGCTCATGACGTCGCTGAGTTTTTGTTCCATCTTCATTCTCCTTCAAGTGACAGTTGATCGAAAAACTTCGTGGGCGTGGCCCCGACATTCACGCCTTCCCAAGGACCGGTCGCCATTGCGGTGACCACTTGTCCTGGTGATCCTCAAAGTGGATTGACCGAAAACGTGTTGCACTCCCGCGGATTGCCCGAATCCATGCCACGCTTGAACCAGCGCACGCGCTGCTCCGACGAACCGTGCGTGAACGACTCGGGCACCACCCGGCCCTGGGACTGTTTCTGCAGGCGGTCGTCTCCAATCGCCGTCGCAGCGTTGAGAGCTTCGGCAATGTCGCCGACGTCCAGTTGATTCATGGTGCCCGCGTGGTGTCCCCACACGCCGGCGTAGCAGTCGGCCTGCAACTCCACGCGCACCGAATTACGTCTGGATTCGGTCTCAGTCCCCTGTCCGCGCGCCGCGTCCACTTGCTGCATCGTGCCGGCGAGCTTTTGTACATGATGGCCCACCTCATGCGCAATCACATAGGCCTTGGCGAAGTCGCCCGGCGCACCAAAACGCGTTTGCAGGTCGCGAAAGAATGTGAGGTCGATGTAAAGCTTCTCATCGCCAGGGCAATAGAACGGGCCCATGGCGGCCTGTCCCGAACCACAGGCCGAGCGTACCTGCCCCTCGTAGAGGACCAGTGTCGGGGGGCGGTACTGACTTTTCGACTGCTGCAGGAGCTTGCCCCAGACGGCTTCGGTGCTGCCGAGTACCTTGGCAACGAACTGCCCCATTTCGTCCGCGGGTGCTCCCGCGGGCACTTCGCGCACTTCGCGCTGCGGCACAACCTGCTCTGCTATGTTGAGCGCAGCGCCGGGATCGAAACCGAGAAAGTACGCAATGACGGCTATCACCACCCCGCCCACGCCCAGACCGCCCCCGATGCGCATGCCACGCCGATCCTCTACATTGCGGCTTGGCTGCTGGTCGCCTAGTTGCATGTGCACGTCCTCCTATTGTTGTCTCGCGCCATATGCCGGGTGCGCGGTTGTCACCGCTGCGTGACACCAAAATATCAGCGGATTCATTCGGGCCCTCCAGCGGGACAGCAGTCGAAGCAGAGTGCAATTCCGAGTATCGACAGAACGACAAAATGCTACTTTGAGTCGGTCCGACCGGTCTGTGCGCCAGAGCACATAAGGATCAGTCCCATGCACATCCGCTCCGCCTGGCATTTACCGCGCAGGCGCGTACGTCGGTTCTGGACATGCCCGTACTTAGCATGAGGAGCACGGCCGAGGGTTCGAGATCAGGGCCGCAACGTCCTGGAGCCGTACCTGGTGTTACCCGATAATTTTTTCCTCATATTGACAATAGACCGACTGGTCTATAGACTTGGCTTTATGCCGACCAGCCCGTCCAGCGCAAGTTCCGCTTCCACACGCGATCGCCTCATCGGCGCGATGCTTCATGCGCTGAGAACCAAGGGCTTTCATGGCGTCGGGCTGAACGAGCTTCTGGCTGAAGCCCAGGCGCCAAAGGGCGTTCTCTACCATCACTTCCCCGGCGGCAAGTCAGAACTTGCCGTTGCCGCCATCAACACCGTGGTAGGCCAGATCACCGCGGGGCTGGACAAGCTGCTGCAGCGCCATGGCGACCCGGTGCTGGCCCTGGGCGCCTGGATCGCCTCTGCGCAAAAGGCGCTTGCCGGCAGCGGCTTCGAACAAGGCTGTCCGTTGGCGACCATCGCGCTGGAGTCCACACCACAGGACAGCGCCATCCGCTTGGCTCTGGCGAACGGATTCGCAACCATCCGCGAAACCGTGGCTCACGCCCTGCAGTCGGCAGACATCGAACCGGATCGGGCGCGCGATCTGTCGGCGCTCATCGTCTCGGCCTACGAAGGCGCATTGCTTCAGGCCCGCGTGGCGGGCAGTGTGGACGCGATGCGCCACACTGCGCAGGCCTTGCTCGAATTGGTGCGCCTGAGCCAGCCCCTGCGCGTCGTAGAACCTCGCCCCATCCGCCCATGAATCAGCAACCCCAACCTGTGCAGACGATCCACTTGCGCGCCGGTGACGGCTACCCGCTGACGGCCCTGCTTTATCCAGCTCAAGGCGCCTTGCGCGGCCATATCGTTGTGGCCGGAGCCACCGGTGTGCCTCAAGTCTTCTACCGCCATTTCGCAGCTTACGCTGCCGAGCAAGGCTACCAGGTACTCACACTGGACTATCGCGGCATCGGCCTTTCCAGGCCGGCCAGCCTGCGCGGGTTTCGCATGCGGTACCTCGACTGGGCGCACCACGATCTGAGTGCCGCTGTCGAGGCGATGACCAGCGACGCGGCACCCCTGTTCATGGTGGGTCACTCGTTCGGCGGCCACGCCTTCGGCCTGCTGCCCAACCACCGCCGCGTGGCACGCTTTTACACCTTTGCCACCGGTGCCGGTTGGCATGGCTGGATGCCCAGGAGTGAGCAGATCAAGGTACTGCTGATGTGGCACTTGGTGGGTCCTCTGCTTACCCTCTCGCACGGCTATCTCGGGTGGAGCAAGTTGGGATTTGGCGAAGACCTGCCGCTGGACGTATACCGCGACTGGAAACACTGGTGCCGATTCCCAAGGTACTTTTTCGATGACCCTGCCATGTCACATGTGCAAAACAGCTTCGACGCGGTCACCACACCAATTGTTGCCGCCAACGCCACAGACGATCTGTGGGCGCCCCCCGCTTCGCGCGACGCTTTCATGGCAGGGTACCGAAGCGCAGCCTGGACAGCGCGGGACATCGACCCACGAAAAAGCGGCCTGGGTCGGGTGGGCCACATGGGCTACTTCCACCGCCAGGCCATGCCGTTGTGGCACGACGCTCTGGGCTGGTTCGGCGAACACGCTGGCGCGCCCGCCGCCTGATGAACAATGCAACACATGCATCCGGCTGAAGTGTTGGCCGACACCATTCGCCAACGTCGAAGCGTGCGCGATTTTCTGCCCACGCCCATCCCGAAGAGGCTGCTGGACGCGGTGCTGTCCGACGCCAACCATGCGCCGAGTTGGTCGAACACACAGCCGTACCGGATCGCGGTCGCCGATGGGGCGCTGCGGGACAAACTGCAATCCGACTTGACGCATCGCTTTGACAGGGCGATGGTCGCGCAGCGTGCTGGCTGGTTGGGAAAACTAAAACTTCTGGTCCAACGCGAGGGTTTGCCGGAGGGCGACTTTCGCACCAACTTCCCATACCCCGAAGACCTGCAACGCAGTCGCCGTGCCACCGGGCACGGTCTGTACACGCTGCTGGGCATCGACCGCAAGGACCGCGGCGCACGCGATGCGCAGATGCGCAGGAACTTTGAATTCTTCGGTGCCCCCACGGTGCTGTTCATCTTCGTACACGGCGGGCTGCACGAGTTTGCAGCGCTCGACGCTGGTATTTTCGTGCAAACGCTGATGCTGTCGGCCCAGGCGCGCGGGCTGGGCTCCTGCGCCCAGGGCGCCCTGGCGACATGGGCCGGGCCCGTGCGACAGGCATTCGATATTGCACCGTCCTACAAGCTCATCTGTGGCGTGTCCCTCGGTTATGCCAGCACAAACCCGGTCAATGGATACAAGCCCGGGCGAGGCGAGCCGGCAGAATTGATGGTTCGACCCTCACACGGCACGGGGTGACCAATTGCATGGTCAATCCGCGCGCCAACGCGTTGCCTCGGCGCTTACGGATTGATTCCCTGGCCGCGGGTTCTTTGTACAAGCCCCGTCACATTCAAAGTCCGAAAGCCGCCTTCGGCAAACGATCGTTGATGGCCAACCACATGGCGGCATGAAGTTGCTTGCCGGCAGGTTCAATGCGCTCGGCAGATCGGGTCCAAAAACCTGTCGCCGCACGAGCGAGCAGTGGAAACGGCCTTCGTGCGCGCGCGCACGTTGAGCCTTCGTGCGCGCGCGCACGGTAATATCGTCCGACCAATTCCTGCGAACCGCCATCCCGACACCGATGTCTGAGCCCCCTTTTTCACCTTTGCGGTCAGCGTTGCCTTCGCCGCCCGATGCCGGCCTGCGCGACCTGCAGGTGGTCATGGAGCATGCGGGTGTCGGCATCGTGTAGATCCGCCAGCGCACCGTGGTTCGCTGCAACCAGCGCTGGGCCGACATCTACGGCCTGCCGGATCCTGGCATGGCGGTCGGTCTGTCGAGCGCATCGTTGTATCCGGACGAAGCAGCGTTCCATGCGCTGGGCGCGGCGGCCTATCCGGTGATGGCCCGCGGCCTGCCCTGCAAGGCCGAGGTGCGCATGATGCGCCACAGCGGCGAAACATTCTGGTCCCATTTGACCGGTACCCTGGTCGACCCGGCCGACACCGAACAGGGGTCGATCTGGATCGTCGACGACATCGACGCGCAAAAGCTGACCCAGGCGCAGCTGCAGTCGCTGCTGGCGCAGCAACAGTTGATCTTGAGCAACGCCATGGTCGGCATCGTGTTCCTGCGCGATCACCACGTGACCCAATGCAACGAGAGCTTTGAGCGACTGTTCGGCTATGAGCCCGGAGAGCTCGAGGGCAGCTCGTCGCGCCAGTGGTACCTGACCGAGGCAGACTGGCTGGCCGCCGGCGAGCTTTGTTACGCGCCGCTGCAGCAAGGTTTGTCATTCGAAAGTGAGATGACGCTGGCCACAAAGGATGGCAAGGCGATCTGCTGCGAGGTGCGCGTCAAGGCCATCGATTCCAGCCGGCTCGAACTGGGTTCGATCTGGATCACCATGGACATCACAGCACGCAAGGAGGCCGAGACGGCACTGCAGCTGGCCCGCACCGAGCTCGAGGAACTGGTACAGGCACGCACCGCCGAATTGCGCCGCACCGTGCTGGCGCTGGAACACAAGATCGTCGAGCAGGCCCAGGCCGAGGCGCGTATCCAGCAATTGGCCCACTACGACGCGCTGACCGGATTGCCCAACCGCACGCTGCTGGCCGCGCGTTGCCAGCAGGTGATCAGCCAAGCACAACGCAGGCGTCAATCGGTGGCACTGATGTTCCTGGACCTGGACAACTTCAAGGCTGTCAATGATTCGCTCGGACACCGGGTCGGCGACACGGTGCTGGTGGAACTGGCGCGCCGCCTCAATGCGGTGCTGCGCGAACAGGACACCATTGCGCGGCTCGGTGGCGACGAGTTCATCCTGCTGTTGCCCGATACCGACGCCGCGGGGGCGACGCGTCTGGCCGTCAAGCTGCTCGAGGCCACGCTGACACCGATCCAGCACGA
>JBKJRR010000210.1:0-12124 GCA_046594635.1 Burkholderiaceae bacterium | reverse complement strand
AAGATGCGCGCGACCTTGATGTCCAGTTTGTGCTGGCGGTGGTAGTCGAAGAACAGCGTCTCGGCGCAGCGCTTGCCTTCGTCATAACAGGCGCGTGGGCCGATCGGGTTGGTGTGGCCCCAGTAGGACTCGACCTGCGGATGAACCTCAGGGTCACCATAGACCTCGCTGGTCGAGGCCTGAAAGATGCGCGCCCTGACGCGTTTGGCCAGCCCCAACATGTTGATCGCGCCATGCACACAGGTCTTGGTGGTCTGCACGGGGTCATTCTGGTAATGCACCGGCGAGGCAGGGCAGGCCAGGTTGAATATGCGGTCGACCTCAACGTAAAGTGGAAAGGTCACGTCGTGCCGCATCAGCTCGAAGTTCGGGTGGCCCACCAGATGCTCGATGTTGCGCTTGCTTCCGGTGTAGAAGTTGTCAACACACAGCACGTCCGCCCCGCGTTCGAGCAATGCCTCGCAAAGGTGCGAACCGAGAAAACCGGCACCACCGGTGACGAGAATCTTGTCGGCGTCTAGCGGCATGCGGCGTGGGCTGTCCGCGATGGCGGACCAGCGCGGCAACAAAGGGTTACGGTGCCGCAGTATATCGAGCGCGCAAGGTGCCAACTGAAAGCGGCAATGTCCCCTTCAACCCAAGTAGACCTGTCCCATTGCAAATTGAGCAGGGGCGCGACCCTTGGGACAGGAACGGAAATGATGCGTCAGAAAAAAGCGCAGCGACTGGACGTGCTGCGGCGAGTCGTTGCGCGCTTGGCCAAACGCAGACGGTGGTCGCATTGGGCCAGAGCAACGCAAACCCTATGTGACGTTGGTGCGTTCGAACTCAGCGAACGGATCGAATGCGATCTTCGTACGCGATCAAGAACTGGACCCAAACAGACTCGGTCTTCAGCCACGCCTCCCCGTCTGCACCGTTTTCGGTCGGCGTCAACAGGTAGGTCACCGGTCAAGTGAGAACTCACCACTGCAAGGGCGTTCTCGAGGATGTTGTTCGCCGGCATTCAGGTCACCGCGTGTTTCTGGTTGAATTTTTCATCGCGCCATTCACCGCTGTCCATGATCTGGCACAAGTGTTCCACGGCGCCCCAGACGTCGGCGAACCCCAGGTACAGCGGTGTCAGGCCGAAACGCAGGATATCGGCGTCCCGGGGTTTGCCGGTGGCGGCAGCAGCGCCGGCGCGGAAGTCGCCGATCACACCTCGCGTGATCAGCGCCTGCATGATGGCATAGGCGCCGATCGCCCGTGACAGGCTCACCTGTGATCCCCGCATTGCTTGCGCGCGCGGTGTCACGAGCTCGAGTTCATAGCCGGCGCAACGTTCGTCGAACAGTGCAATGAACATATCGGTCAATGCCAGTGATTTGAAACGCAGAGCTGCCATCGCGTCCTGGTCGGGCACGCAGTCCTGCACAGCCTGGAAGCAGTCCAGGGCGCAATCGAGCGCGGTCATGCTCAGGATCGGCTGGGTTCCACAAAGGTAGCGGCTGATGCCGCTGGCGGGACGGTAGTCGGGGGTGAACGCGAACGGCGCCGCGTGGCCCCACCATCCGGCCAGAGGCTGCCAGAAGCGGTCGGTATGGCGCGGATGAACCCATACGAACGCCGGGGCACCTGGCCCGCCATTGAGATATTTATAGCCGCAGCCGACGGCGAAGTCTGCGTTGTCAGATTCCAGCGCGACGCGCACCGCGCCTGCGCTGTGGGCCAGATCCCACACCACCAGCGCACCCGCGGCATGGGCCATGGCGGTGACAGATGCCATGTCGAACATGGCACCGGTACGGTAGTTCACGTGGGTCAGCATCAGCACCGCAGCATCTGCGAGCAACGCTGCATCGATCTGCTCGGCCTCCACCAACTGCAACTCGAAGCCGCGCTCCTGGCACAGGGCCTGGGCAATGTACAGATCGGTGGGAAAATTGCTGCGTTCACTGACCACGCGCTTGCGCTGGGGGGAGTCCTGCGCCGCGATTGTGAGAGCCGCGCTAAGCACCTTGTACAGATTGATTGACGTTGTGTCGGTGGCCACGACGGTGCCCGCTGACGCGCCAACCAGGCGCGCAATCTTGTCGCCCACACGTTGGGGCAGGTCAAACCAGCCAGCAGTGTTCCACGAGCGGATCAGGCCATCGCCCCATTGCTGGGACACGGCGTGTGCCACGCGTGCGGCCGCCGTTCGCGGCAGGGCACCGAGCGAATTACCGTCCAGGTAGATCACGCCGTCGGGCAGGCTGAACAGATCCTTTAGTGACCGCAGCGGGTCTTTGGCGTCAAGCGCCTGGCAATGTTCGAGAGAGATCACAGGGTCCTTTCGGGGGCGGATGGAATGGCGGGTGCGTTGCTGGCGCCATGCAGTAGCGCATGGAAGATACCACCGCCTCGCTACGGCAGCACTCACGGCGTCCCGATCCGCGGCTAAAGCAAGTGACCGGCGATCATCCCCATGCCAACCACCGACACCGCCCAGACCCCGGTGCGCAGCCAGGCTATGCCAGCACCATAGACAAATACAAACAACAGCGGCGCCCAGAAGAACACCAGCGCGGCGAACAACACCAGGCTTTCGAACATGTTGCGGTGTGCGCGCTGCATGCGCCCGACCCAGCCGGTCAGGTCAGGTCAGGCATGCCCTGGCGATTGCCTGCCAGCGTCGGCACGCCGACCAGCATGGTCGCACCCGTTGCTGCCACGACAACCTGCGCGACGGCAAGCAATACGGACCACAGCAGCGATGTGAGTTCAGGGGCCATCGCGAGTCTCCTGAATGAAATTGAACGAACGTTGCCTGCAGTATCCGTATCCCGGTCCCTTCGGTCAATCGGTCGACACCGGCGTTCGCATTTGGCGAAATCAGATGCATTGACTTACTTACGCCGCACGGATGGGCGCCGACAGCTCCAGCCCCTGCGGGCTTGTATTTTCAGGCCAAGGGGCAGATACGAGGCCCCTATCTTGAGCCGCCAATTGCAACGCATGGGCCTGACTGCACAGATTCCATTGGTGCAGCAGGCACCCATGCCTGACTGCCAGGTCCAGACCTTGACCTTCAGCCTCGGCGGCGATGCATGGCAGACAGGGCCCACAGGTACACTCGACGCGAACCGATGCCAACCATGCCAACGTGGACGCCATGGTGCCCCCACATCCTCCAATTCATGCTCTAGACATGTCCGACCTGGCCGCACAAATTCGCGAAGCACTGGCCATGTTTGCGCGCACCGGCACAGCGCCAGCCCTTATCGGCGGCCTGGCGGTGGTCGCGCACCAGGTGGTGCGCGCCACCACGGATGTGGATTTTCTGGTGGAGATCGACGCTGCGCAGAAGGTACATGATGCGCTGTTGGGTTCAGGCTACGTGTGCCTGTACCGCAGTGAGAACGCTGCCAACTATGTCCGCGGCACGGAAGGTCTGGATCTGATTTACGCGCATCGTCCCCTTGCGCGCCGCCTGCTCGCGCAGGCATCGGAGCGCGAGACCCCCATGGGCCGCCTGCGTATCATCAGCGTCGAAGGGCTCATAGGATTCAAGCTGCAAGGCTTCGTGAACGATGCCACGCGAACGCGCGACCTGGACGATATTCGCGCGCTACTGCAAATACACCGCACCTCGCTCGACATGCAGGAGTTGCGTGAGTACTTTGCCCTGTTCAACAAACCGGAACTGCTCAATGAACTGCTCGGATAACTCGGATACCAAAGCCGAAAAGGCGCTCAATCCAGCCGACACAGGAGCGGTGCTGGCGCGGGAGGCGGGTGTGCCTTTTCGTCCGCCGATGGGCAAGGCGTCCGGGATCGACCCTATAGCCGAGTGGTTGAGCCTGATGGAGGTAGTGCAAATGCTTTGCCCGGTGTGGCCCGTACGTGAAAGGCCCATGCAGGGCAACCATTGGCGACTGTGATCGCGTCTGGCAGCCGGGCCGTGACCCTCACAGCCTCGGCGGCGATGAATGGCAGGGAAAAGAACTCTCAAACGGCTTGGTCCCGGGCTGATTTGGCATGCGGCGCCATGGAAAAGGCCTAACCCCTGCCCCTCTCGCGCCGCAGGTTGAACAGATTCCCCAACAGGATCAACGCCGTCCCCACCACCATCAGCAGGTCAATTCGCTCTTCATAAGCGGCCCACCCCGCCAGCGCCGTCAGTGGTACACGCAGAAAGTCCATGGGCACGAGCACGGTCGCCTGCGCGTGGCGCATCGCGCGGGCCATGCAGTAGTGCGAGAAGGTGCCGCAAAAGGCGATCACGAACAACCAGCCCCACACCGTTGGCGACGGCCAGCGCCAGGTCGCCAACGCCGGCCACGATCCGAGCACCGACTGCACCACCAGCATCCAGAACATGATTTTTGTGGCGTCCTCGCTGTGCGTGAGCAATTTGACGAGGATCACCGACACGGCAAAGCCGACCGCGGCAGCCAATGCGATGAGCTGACCCGGGCTCACCCCGGCCTGGGTCGGCTGCACGATCAGGACCACACCGGCCAGGCCCAGCGCCACGGCGGCGACCTTCCAGCGATGCAGCGGCTCGCCCAGGAACGCCGCCGCCAGCAGCAAGGTCCAGATCGGCATCGTGAACTCGAGCGCGACCAATTGCGCCAGCGGAATCAGCGTCAGCGCATAGAGCCAGGCGTATTGCGCTGCGTAATGCACAACATTGCGCGCCACGTGCAATAGCGGCCGTGTCGTGCCCATCGCGCGCAAACCGCCAGCGGCATGCACCAGTGGGGCCAGCAGCAACAGCCCGATGAGCGAGCGCACCTCCATGATCTGGAACACATCGAGTTCGCGCGTGGCCTGGCGGCCCGATACGGCCATCACCACCATCAAGGTGAGCCAACCGGCCATCCAGGGCACGGCCCGGACGGTCGACGACCGTGTCTCGGCGCTCGGGCGATGCGTGGCCTCGGTTGCTGGAGGAGTCGGTGTTCGCATGGGGTACCGACCAGTTCGCTGCCTGCCCCAAACGGCTGACACAACGCCGGTCTTGGATGGATCGGGATCTAGGCAACTCTAACCGACAAAATGGGGCGGTCGTCTTTCCAATGGCATGTGCACGGGCCCTGCGCATGCGCGCTGGGGATGGTCTTGTGCCGCAGCGCCTGCCAGTCCCCGCCAATGGGTGAATCGGTAGATGCGACTAGCGGGTGCCTGTGCAGCGGGGTCCGACCCGGCGATGCTGGCGCCTGGAAAAGCCTGGTCTGGGGGCGCCTACAAGCGCAGCGAGTCCAGCTGCGGCGCAATGGCCTCGGCCTGATCGCGCAGACGCACCGCCAGCACATCGGCCTGGGTGTCCGATAACGCACCGGCCAGCGCCAGCGTCAGCGATGCCACCGGGGACCCGTCGCGTGCCATCAGCGGTACTCCGATGGCGCAGATGCCGGTGGCGATGTCTCCATGGTTGGAGGCGTAACCCAGCCGCCGCGAGCGCAGCAACATCTGACGCGCGCCGCGCCAGCGCTGCGCGCTCTGGCGGCTGATGCTGCTTCGGTTGTCGGCCTCGATGCGCGCCTGTTCGGAGCGTGGCAAGTGGATCAGCATGGCGACGCCGCCTGCCGTCAGGCACAGGGGGCGCCGACCACCAACCTCGAGCATCAACGACGCCACCGGGCCCACGCCGTCGTGCCGGGCCAGGCAGACCGACTCGACGCCGCTGCGCATCTTCAGGAACAAGGTGCCGCGCAGTGTCCGTGCCGCCTCGCCCAGCCGGGCATCGGTGAGCTGGCCCAGATGAAAATACGGCGCTGCGGCCAGGCCCAGCTCGAATGCCAGCGGGCCGACCGTGTAGTGGCGTGAATCGGGCACCCGCGTCGCCAGGCCCTCACTGACCATGCTGCGCAGCAGCCGATGCACCGTTGCCGGGTCCAGGCCGGTGTGTTCGGCCAGGTCGCTGAGACGCCAGCCGATCCGGGTGTGGCTGGCCAGCAGACGCAGCAGCCCGACGGCCCGGTGCAGCGATCGGGTGACGTTGGGAAGTTTGTCCGGTGACAGGGGCACAAATTGCATTCTATGAAAATGCCGTTGGAATCGATCTACCGCAATCGGGCAAGGGTGGCTACGATGGCTGGGCCTACCTTCCCGAACGACATCAGCGAGACAAACACCATGCCCCTCAGATCCGTACCCATGCGCCGTCGACTGTTGGCCTGCGTCGCCTTCGTTCTGGCTGTGCCGGCATTGCATGCGCAGACCTATCCGAGCGGACCGATCCGGGTCGTCGTACCGTTCCCGGCCGGCTCCGGCGTCGACGGCGTGGCACGCACGGTGATCTCACGCATGGCCACGGGTCTGGGGCAACCGATCGTGATCGAGAACCGGGCCGGCGCCGGCGGCAACATCGGCACCGAGTTCGTTGCGCGTGCACCGAAGGACGGCTACACGTTATTGTTCAACGCGACCCAGTTGGTGGGCAACCCGGGCATCAGCAATGTCAAGTACGACGCGATCAAGGACTTTGCCCCGATCGCACTGGTGTCGCGGGTGTCGGCGATGCTGGTGGTGCCGCCCGACTCGCCGGCAAAAACCGTTGCCGACCTGATCGCCATGGCGAAGGCAAAACCTGGCAGCCTGAGTTATGCATCGGGTGGCAATGGGGGCATTGGCCACTACTCGGGCGAACTGCTCAAGTCCAATGGTGGCAACCTCGACATCGTCCATGTGCCTTACAAGAGCGCTGCGGAGCAGGTCACCTCGGTGATGACCAGCACGACCCAGCTGGCATTCCCGGCGCTGCAGATCGCACTGCCCCAGGTCAAGGCCGGCAAACTGCGGGCACTGGGCGTGACAGGCCCCAAGCGCAGTTCGCAATTCCCCGACGTGCCAACCATGGCCGAGGCGATGAATCCCGGCTTCACGCTTGACGCCTGGTACGGGCTGCTGGCCCCCAGTGGCACGCCGGAGCCGGTGATCGCCCGGCTACATGCGGAGCTGATCAAGGTGCTTGCCGACCCGGCGGTACGCGAGACCTTGACCAACTCCAGCCAGGATGTCGTGGGCAGCTCACCGTCCGAGTTCGCCACCGTCATCGCTCAAGACCTGAAGTTATGGACCGACCTGGCGGTGAGGCTCAAGGTCAAGGTCGACTAGGCAGCGTGAGCTTGTGCCTTGCGCGCAGCGACGCCTCCAGATCCTGGTACCTGCACCGTGAACATCCGGGCTGTGCGCACGGTGGCTTTTGCGCAGCCGATGATTCCGATCCATGCCGGAAACTTCGCCGGTGAACTGGAACTGGTGTTGACTGTTGTCGAGGCAGATGATGGCACTGAAGGGTACTCGCTGGCGCGTGCCCATGGAGGCCAGTCTGGCGCTGTGATCGCCAACCAGATAATGGCCTCGCTGCGGGCGCTGGTGATCGGCCGTGATGCGACCGATCCAGCCGCCCTGTGGTCGTCGCTGGCCATATTGGAGCCGGCAGGTTATGTCAGCGTATTCGCGATCAGCGCCCTGGACGTCGCCCTGTGGGACCTCGCGGGCAAACTACAGGGTGTAACCGTTGCCCGACTGCTCGGCGGCCGGCGCGACGCGATACAGGCCTATGCCAGTTCCAGCCACCACGACTCGGTGACCGCCTACGTCGCAGACCTGCAGGCGGCACTGGCGCTGGGATTCACCGCCTACAAGGTGCACCCGTTCTATGACGCACAGCGCGATATCTTGCTGGCCCGCGCCCTGCGCGAGGCTGCGGGACCCTCGGTACGCCTGATGCTCGATGCCGCCAAGCGGTACACATCGGCTGAATCCCTTGCAGTGGGTGAGGTGTTGCAGGAACTGGATTACCACTGGTACGAAGAGCCGTTGCCGCAGCAGGACTGGGCCGCCTATCGCGTCCTGCGCGAGGCCTTGCGTATCCCGGTCATCGGCGGCGAAACCCTGCCGGGTCTGCACATGGCCATTGACAACGCCCTGGACGCGCGTGCCTACGCCGCTGTGTTGTGCGACGTGTACTGGAAAGGCGGCATCACCGGTTGCCTCAAGACCATCGAGGTATGCCGCCGGCGCGGCGTGCCGGTGGCCTCGCACCATGGTGCCAGCGCGCTGATGAACCTGGCCAACCTGCAGCTGCTTTGTGGTGCCACCGACGTCGAGATGATCGAGGTGCTGGTGCCGCAGAAGCCCTACCATTTCGGGCTGCGTGACTACCTGCGGGTCGATGCGCACGGCATGGCGCGGCTACCCGATGCGCCGGGCCTGGGTGGCGAGCCCGATTGGGCGTATATCCAAGCGCACCGAACGATGTAATAAGTCGAGGCATCTGCGGCCAGGTCGTCAGCCGTGATGGCGCACATCACAGGGCAAGCGCGTGTACTGCATCGAGCGACATGCCCAGGCCGAAGCCCGGCTCGTTCGATGGGGTGAGTGTTCCACCCCGTGGCACCGCGGTACCCGGCGTCAAGCGCAACTCTTCCAACGGCACGCCGGGCGCCGAACCAACGAAATATTCGCCCATCGTCGCGTTGGGCACCGCCAGTGTGAAGTGCTGGCCGTACGCGGTATTCATGCCCGCATGCAGCATCACCGGGATACCCGCGGCCTGCGCGATGCGGGCGATCTTGAGGCAGCCGGACAGCCCGCAGGCCCAACCGATGTCGGGCTGGAACACGTCCAGGCTTCGCGCCACCGCGGCGCTGGCAAACGGTGCGGGGGTATACCAATGCTCACCCCCGGCCAGGCCATGGCCGGGCAGCCGCTCGCGCAATAGGCGCACACCATCCAGGTCGTCTGGCATCAGGCAGTCCTCGATCCAGCGCAGGCGGTACGCCCGCATGCGCTGCGCGAAACTGACGGCATAGTCGATGTCGAAGGCCATCCAGCAGTCGACCATCAGGTCACGTTCGGGCCCGATCCATTGGCGCGTGGTTTCGATGAATGCCTGGTTGGCGTCAAGGCCGCGCGCACCGTCGGCGGGCCCGAAAGGGCAGGCGACCTTGGTGGCCTGGAATCCCAATTCGACAATCCAGTCAGTATCGTTGCCGGTGGCATAACAGTCGACATGCGCGCGCGCGGCGCCACCCAGCATGTCGTAGACCGGCTGCGCCAACAACTTGCCCTTGAGATCCCACAGCGCCAGGTCGATCGCGCTGATCGCATAACACGACAGGCCGCCGGAATAAGGCGAGGTCATGCCCTGCATCAGGTTCCACAGGTGCTCGGTATCGGTACCGTCCTCGCCGACAAGCAGCGGTGCCAGGTGTTCATTGATGATGCCGATCACCGGGGAGCCATACCGCGTCATGCCCAGGCCCCAACTGCCATCCTCGGCCGTCACCAGGCAGGCGACCGACGGCCAGCGCGGACGCCAACTGGCGCGCAGGCGCTTGAAGCGCGGGAAGTGCGACATCGGGCTGGCGACTTCGGCGTGGTCGGTCCATGCCCCGCGACGCGCCGGTGTCGTGGCCGGGCCGCCCACCAGATCGCTGCGGATCGGGAACGCATGAATGGAGCGGATCTTCATCGTGGTGCGTGTTGGAGCAAGGCGCTGAAAGTCTGCTTGCCCGCGTCGACATCGTACTCCGCCAACGGTCCTCTCTTTATACCGGGCACCTCATGGGCATGAATGTCCACCTGACACTTCGGCGATATCGTTCCAGACGTCGGCGAACCCCGGGTACAGCGGTGTCAGGCCGAAACGCAGAGCTGCCATCGCGTCCTGACCGGGCACGCAGTCCTGCACAGCCTGGACGCAGTCCAGGGCGCAATCGAGCGCGGTTATGCTCAGCATCGGCTGGGCTCCACAAAGGTAGCGGCTGATGCCGCTGGCGGGGCGGTAGTCGGGGCTGAACACATCCGCTCAACCGGGGCATTTGGCAAACAGACTCGAGTACCGCCAAGGCCTCGGCTACACCGTTGCGCAAAGGGCTGCGTGGCTCGGTTGCCCAAAGACTGACGCCGACAGGCGGCATCCGCGATAGGCTGTTCCTGGTCGGGCTGCTGCTGTGATGACCCGGTTCCCGTGCGAACCAGACGCAGCACGTCATTCGCCCAGGATAAAGCGCACCACTTGCGCCTGCGTACCCGCGTCGTTGTCAAAACCGCCGTGGGTGCTGCTGGCCACTGGCGGTAGGTCGGGGTGGGCCGGATCGGGCGCTGCCGGCGACACATGCGTGACGGCCGCCGGTATCTGCGCAGCCAGCGGGTCAAAGTATTTCTGCATGCCCAGGATGCCGGTGCGTGTGCCACCTTCGAACGACTCACTCACCAGGTACAGCAGCGAGCGCCGGTAAGGTCCGCAGGTGGGATCGTCCTCCTCGGCGCGGTCGGACAGGTGGAACTGCTGGTAGCGCTTGATGGCGCCGCTTTTCAGATGGGGCAGCAGGCGGGCCTCAAAAGTGTCCACGCGAACGGCTGGCGCCAAGAAACTCAGCGAATCCAGCGTCATGCCGTCCTGCACCAGCCGGTCGAGCATGTAGGCCGCAACGATGGAGCCAGCCGAGTGCCCCACCAAATGCATGCGCACCTTTTTGTTCTCCACCTTGTGCTTGAAGTGCCGGTACAACAACACGGCGCCAGCCTGGCGGTCGTCCTGCGCGCCCTCCCTGAACTGGCTCATGGCGTCGGCGTTCTGTTTCATCTCGCCCCAGATCTGGGTACCGGGCCGGGCCAGCAGGCGCTCCAGCCGCTGGTTCCACCACTTCTCGATGGCGGGTGAGAAGCCGGCGGCGCGCGGTATTCCCTTGACCTTGTCCTCGATCGTGTTCATCACCGTGCTGATGAAATCTGTCTCCCACATCAGGAAGATCGGGAAGATTTTGCGCTCGTACAGCATGGGTATCCAGGTCGCGGCAATCTCGGCCGCGCCATCCTCGCCGACCAGGCCGCCGTGGGCATAGATGCATACGTCCACGACATCGTCTTGCAGTCCCCAGCGTTTGCGCGCTTCGGCCAGGTGCACGTCCACGATGGCGCGCACATCGTCAGGTTTGGTGCGAAAGCTCCCGCTGTTGCTGAGTGCGCCGTTGTTCCCCATGTTGATGACGAAGGGCGAGATCTCGCGGTTGCGCAGCACCTGGCTCGCCGCCAGCGTCACCCGACCATCCTTGCCGGTACGCAGGCTCACGCTCTTGGCAATGTCTTCGTGCTCGCGCGTGACCACACCGAGCTGCGCCACCCAGCAGTCCATGGCATTGCGCAGCCAATCGTCGTAGGTGAGGATGGCGTAGCCGTAGGAACCCCAGTCCGTGCCCCAGGAATTCTGGACCAGGAAACCCTTTTCGTTGTAGCCCACGATGGCGAAGGCATGGCCCGGATGCGCCGCGCTACCGCCATTGACCGGTATCACCCAGATATTGGCGAACGACGTGGGGCGGCGCTTGAGCGGTGGTACCTGGCTGCCGTCGTCCCAGCCGCTGTGGCAGCCGGCGCTGACGTACAGGATGCCCACCTCGTTGAGCGCCGCATGCATGTCGGTGATGCTACGCGGGTCAATGCGGTAATACGCGCCCAGCGGTCGGCGCACTGCGTCCAGCCACCAGTCGTCCCTGGTACTGGTGGGGGCCTTGGGCATATCCAGCGCCGGGAACATGCTGCTGCTGCATACGCCATGCTTGAACCAGCCCTTGAGCGCACCGCGCAGGCTGGAGCCGTCGTCGTCGGTCGACCCCGGAAACTCGTCGTAGCGGCGCGCCATGGAATACAGCATGAAGGGCGAGACCGCAGGGTCCACCCCCTTGCGCCTGGAGCTGCGCAGCAGGTGTTCCACCACCAACGACAGACCAAAGCCGGTACAGGCATTGGTGCCGCCTTGGTGCAGCACCTTGAGTGGCACTTTGGGAAAGATGCGCAGCGCGGGCGCGATGGAGATGTTGGGCGTGAACGGCCTGTCACGAAAGTCAAGCGCGTCAGGCTTGGCCACGCGTCTGAAAGCCGGTGGCCCTTTTCTCGCGGCGGCTGGCTTGTCCCTGGATTTGCGGGCAGGCGCTGGCACGCGGGCAGCGCGGGTGATTGCAGCTTTCTTCCCCTTGGCTGTTGCCATGGTGTGTCTCCCTGGGGCGGTTGGCGGCGACTCAGCCAACGCATGATCGAAAGGGGAAATGATCCTCCAGAACTTGCAGCACTGTCAACGTGGCGCCAGCGCGAATGGCCTCCCTGCCCCGGCCCGGTTCAACAACGCGAGCATTGCCGGCAAGGC
>JBKJRR010000529.1:0-43139 GCA_046594635.1 Burkholderiaceae bacterium | reverse complement strand
GCCCTGCGTCGTCTGGAACTGGACAAAGCGTATCCGGCCTGGAGCGAACTTTATGCGCGCGACACCGTTGCGCGCGAGGCACATGCCACCAGCAAGCGCACGGTGGATACGCTGCTGAACACGGTGCCGGCCAAACTGGTGTCGGATCCGAAGTTTGATTTCGGCGTGAAGGAAGGCGACATCAAGCTGCTGACCGAAATCGAGCGCGTCGGACCGGGCAAGCGTGCCGAACTGGAAAAGCTGGTGGCCGAGTTGCTCAGCCGCCTGGGCGCACACAGCCGCAACACCGTGCGGGGCGTGCTCAAGGCGTCGCAGCAACCCTGAAGTCGACCGACGCCGGTGGGGAAAGCGTGCCGTGCCAGTGTCGGACCTGGTTTACGACGCCCCTTGAACCGGCTCCGCGCCAGCCGGCGCGTAGCCCGCCATGTGCAGCGTATGGGTCGGAAACGCAATCTCGGCACCGTGTTTCTCGATGATCTGCCCGATCTGCAGCAACACGTCCTGCTTGATATGGTGAAAGGCCATCGAGTCGGTGGTCTTCGTGAATGTGTAGACCATCAGATCGAGCGACGAGCCCGCATAGGCGTTGAAATTGACAATCAGGGTCTGGGTGGTATCGATATCGGGATGGCCCTCGAGCATTGCGCGGATGTCGTCCACCACCGGTTTGACCGTCGCAAAGTCGTCGTAACGCAGGCCGATCGTTTCCTTGATGCGCCGATGGCTCATGCGTGACGGGTTTTCGACCACGATGCTGGTAAATACCGCATTGGGCACATAGATCGGGTTTTTGTTGAAGCCGCGAATACGGGTATGGCGCCAGCTGATGTATTCGACCGTACCTTCCAGACTCTTGTCGGGCGAACGAATCCAGTCTCCGACGGCGAATGGCCGGTCCAGGTAGATCGTCAGACCCCCGAAGAAATTGGCCAGCAGGTCCTTTGCGGCAAAGCCCACTGCAATGCCACCGACGCCACCCAGGGCCAGCAGACCGGTGATCTGAAAGCCCAGCGTCTGGGCCGTCATCAGCACGGCCACAAAAACCAGGATCAGGCGCGCCAGCTTGCTCAGCGCGTCAATGGTGGTGTGATCAACCTCCTCGCCACGCGCATTGCGGGTGGCCACGATGTTCTGCCCGACCTGGCCGATGAAACTGAGCAAGAACCAGCTGACACACAGGATGAGCGCCACATCGCGCAAGGCCATGGCCTCGGCCAGGAATGGCTCGTCGACCTGGCGTTGCAACACCCGCGCCATGACACTGGCGCCGATCAGCCACATGGCGGCGAGCACCGGCCGACTGGCGCTTTGCACCAGGGCGTCGTCCCATACCGACGAGGTGCGCCGGGTCATCCTGGCGGCCTGACGCAGCAATACCTGGGCCATCTGGTTCAGGATGATCGTGCCCAACGCGATCGCCACCAGCGATACCATCCAGACCTCGACACCCATATGCTCACTCGAGAAGCGGCTCAATCTTTCCATGAGCGTAACTGTACGCGATGGTTTCGACCACTGCGGGCAAGTGGTGCGCGCAGTTGTGCCATCCGCATCTGGTAAAACGGGTGATGATCGACCCACTGGCGCCAGTTCCCCCTGCCCCTGCCCCCGCGGCGCCCCATGGTGCAGGCACGGATGCGCCCCGCTCGACCATCCACTGGATAGAGCAAGGGGTGGCCCGTTCGGCCCACTGGCGCAGCGAACGTGCGGGGGCTGCGCCCAGGCAGGTTGCGCTCGCGGACGACACCACCACCGCCGACACCGCGTATCGACTTGCCTGTGCCGGCACCGCATTGTTGTGGCGCGGCGATTTCCACAATGCACGCCAGCTGTTGCAGGCCCTGGCCCGACGCATCGACCAGCCACCCCGGCGCAAGCAGCGTGCCGTCAGACCATCCGACCCAGCCGCAGACAGCGCGACGACGCGCTTTCACCAACACCGGCAGGCGCAAGCCCAGCGCGCGCGTATTCTGGGCATGGTACTGGTGCAGATCGAACCCGACTACAGCATCGCGCTGCGCCGCGCACCCGACGTCCGGCTGGCCTGTTCCCAAGCCTGGGGCGCCGCCGACCCGCTCGGCGGCGAGTCGGTGGTGTCGCTGCGTGAACTGATGGGCGTAACCAGTGCCAGCGAGTGGCGCAGCAGGGGTGTCGAGATTCCCGCGCTGGGTGCGTCGCCGGACAACCGTATTCATGCACATTACGGCGTGTTTTCCCCGGCCCGTGGCGAATACATCGACCTGGTCGCGGGCGCCGCCTTGCCTGTCACCGGCCAGCAACCCTACGTGGCGTTCGACATCGGCACCGGCACTGGCGTACTGGCAGCGGTGCTGGCGCGCCGCGGTCTGAAACATATCGTCGCAACCGACCTGGAATCGCGCGCGTTGGCCTGTGCCCACGACAATCTGCAGCGACTCGGCTTGCAGGACCGGGTCGAACTGCGCCAGACCGACCTGTTCCCGGACGGCCTGGCCTCGTTGATCGTCTGCAATCCACCCTGGTTGCCAGCCCGGCCGACAGCCCCGATTGAGCAGGCGGTGTACGACGAAGGCGGACGCATGCTCGCCGGTCTGCTGAACGGGCTCACCACGCATCTGGCCCCTGGCGGCGAAGCCTGGCTGATCCTGTCCGATCTGGCCGAACACCTGGGCTTGCGCCGCCGTGACGATCTGCTCACGGCCATTGAACAGGCCGGCCTGCTGGTAGCGGGGCGCGTGGACACCCTGCCCCACCACCCGAAGGCGAACGACGGCCGCGACCGGCTGTACCAGGCCCGTGCAGCAGAGGTCACGTCCTTGTGGCGACTGATCGCCGCGACCAGCGCCTAGCGCTCCCGTCGCGCGGCCGGCAGCTGCACAGGGATGCAGCAGCACATCGCTGGGCTGCGCCTCCACACGGCGCTTGGTGGTCAAGGTTGTCAGCAGCGAGCACAAGCGGTTAAAGTGGCCCGACAAAGGGGTTGGCGCCGGCACCCCGTCTGGCGCATGGCCCCACAGCGGAGGAAGCACCATGCCAACCGATCCGGCCCCCCATCGGCCGGGCGCCGTCAACGACGCCAGCCCGGCAAACGACACGTTATCCGACGACTGGCACGCCTTGAGCGCGCAGGAACAGCAGGCAATCATCCAACGCCGGCTGCTGGTTCATGGCGGCGTCACGGGCGCCAACCAACAGGCGAAATTGCCCAGAGTTGGTCTGGCGTTGTCCGGCGGCGGCATCCGCAGCGCCACTTTTGCCCTGGGCTTGATGCGCGGCCTGGCCCAGAACGGGGCATGCGACCGTGAAGCTCCGCAGGCCGACCTGACCCGCGACGGCCTGCTCGGTCGGCTCGACTATTTGTCCACCGTGTCCGGCGGTGGCTATGTCGGCGCGATGTACGGCAGACTGATCGCCACGTATGGCGTGCAACGTGCGCAGCAGCTGATGGCCGCCAGCCAGTCTCCGGTTCTGGGCTGGCTGCGTCGCAATGGTCGTTATCTGACCCCAGGCGGCGCGCGCGACTCCGGCACAGCGATCGTCACCTATCTGCGTGCCTGGCTGGCCATCCATGCCGAGTTCATGTTTGCCTGCATCGCGCTGGGCCTGCTGGTCATCCTGCCGCACCTGTGGCAACACAGCGCACAAGTACTCAACGCAAATGCCTGGGAGACCTGGCACACCGCCTGGTGGGCCTTGTCCCTGGCCTTGTGGACGGCCTTGGCCCCGGGCCTGATCGCGGCTTACTGGGCCGCGCGTGATGGCGCCGACCCGAGCCGGCAGTCGGCGCGACTGAACTGGCGTGACACCTCGTTCGTGCTGATCATCGCCGTGGGCGCCTTTGCCTTGTTGCGCAGCCTGTACATCAACGGTGTGCTCGACCCGGTGCATAACAGCCTGACATGGCCGGGCGCCGGCATGCTCGCGCTGGGTTCGATTGTGCTGGGCCAGGTTGGCACCATGGTCTGGCTGACGATTGACCGCACGCCCCATGCGCTCAAGGTGGCGCAGGTACGCAACATGCTCACGCACAACCTGCGCTGGGTCATGCATATTGCGCTGGCCTTGGCCGGAATTGGCGCATTGGACCGGCTCAGCTGGTGGATCCTGGCGGAGTTCCAGACCGGCAACGAATGGTTGTGGCGCGGTGTCGGCGTCGGCAGCGTGGTGGTGGTGGCACTTCGTGCCCTGGTCCAACCGTTGCAGAAAATTGCCTCCGAAAGCGCGAGCCGCTCCCGCGAATGGCTGCCGCAGCTGATCGAGGTGGGCAGCATGTTCGGCATGCTGGTCCTGGTGCTGGCGTGGCTGGTTTTGCTGCAATGGTTCGTGTTTGCACCCGACACCTTCGATGCGATGCGCAGCGTGCCGGCATGGATGCGCGCCAGTCTGCTGGCGGGAGTGTGGCTGGCCTGGACCGTGTTGTCGGCGGGCAATGTGCAGATGGCCAATACCTCGTCACTGCACAGCTTTTACCGCGACCGCCTGGCACGCGCCTACCTGGCCGTGGGCAACCGCAAGCGTGACCTGGCCGATGCCAACGGCGTGCGTTCCGACGTGACCCGGGTCGTGGACGGTGACGACACCAGCCTGCACCACTACCGGCCGGAATCCAGGGGTGGCCCGATCCACCTGGTCAACACCTGCCTGAACCAGACACGGGACGACAAGAGCGGCCTGTACAACGCTGATCGCAAAGGTACGGCGGTCACCGCAAGCTGGCGCGGTTTCGAGATTGGGCCGCGCGACTTCATCGCAATGCGCAAAGAGCATGACGTCGGCACACTCGGGCGCTGGGTCGCCGTGTCCGGCGCCGCGGCCTCGCCCGGTGCCGGTGCCTACACTTCGCGCGGGCTGGCGCTGCTGCTGTATTTTCTGGGAGTGCGCCTGGGCCACTGGATGCGCGCGCCGCAGGAACGTGCACGTCTGAAATGGCTCAGTGCCTTGTCATGGCGGCTGATCCCCAAGCCGATGATGCTCACCAGCGAAGCCTCGGCCACCTTCTATGGTGTGGAACGGCCCTGGTGGTACCTCTCGGACGGTGGTCATTTCGAGAATACCGGGGTCTATGCCCTGCTCAAGCGCGAGCTCGACTTCATCATTTTGTCGGATGCGGGCGCAGATGCCCGCTACGAGTTCGCCGATCTGGAGAACCTGATCCGCAAGGCACGAATCGACTTCGGCGCCGAGATCGAGTTCTATACCCGCGAGCAGGCCGCCAATCTGTTTGCCGACGACAGCTGTGAGCTGACCGTGTTGTCACCCGAGGACATGGGCAACGTGCATTCGAGTCGCGGCGTGCTGCTGGCGCGCATCCTTTACCACGCCCGGCCTGGCCCGGCAGCGCCAGATGGCACGCCCGGGCCGGTGGTGCGGCCCGAGGGAACGCTGCTGGTGGTCAAGCCCAATCTGCATGACGCGCTCGACCTGGACCTGCTCTCCTACGCACGCAAACACACCAGTTTCCCGCACGAATCCACCGGCGACCAGTCGTTTGACGAAGCCCAGTGGGAAAGCTACCACCGCCTGGGCGAGGACTTCGGTCGCGCCATGCGCGGACCCTGGCTTGCCCGTCTGCCCGGCTGGCTGGAGCCGGCACAGCACAAGTTGCGTGTGGCTGCGCGCCTGGTGCCGGTGACACCGCTGCTCGAAGTGGCAGGCAAGGAACCCTTGTGGCGCCGCAACATGCGGGCCACCGCCATCGGCACCACGCTGGGGGTCGGTGCCACCGGCACCTTGCTGCTGTCCTTGTGGCAGATGCAGGAGCAGCTGCAGCGCAACCGGGTTGACCAGCAGGTGGAAGCACGCCAATTGTTCACCGAAGTGTCACGCGGCCTTCAGTCGTTCGACGGAAGTTGCCCGGAAGTACCAGAGCACGTGGTCACGCAGGCCGCAATGCTGCTCGACCTGCGCGCCAGTCCCTCGATGCGGCCGCTGGAGCAGGCCGGTCTGCAGCGCCTGGCTGCGCGCATCACCGAGGAATGTGCGCGTGCACCGGCGCCAAGCGCGCAATGCGGCGCGAATTTCCGCCGCGTTCAAAGCAGCCTGTGCACGCTGGTGCTCAAACCGCCAACCCAGGACAGCGCACTGAACTACTGGCATCCGGGTGCGTCACCACAGGAACAACAGGTGGACGGTCAGGCGGTGCTGCAGGCTGCGGCAAACCGCTTCCCGATGCTCGGAGACCTGCTGACCCCTGCCGGCAGTCCGGACTCCGGCGATCCGTCGCTGGAAACGCCACCACCGGCGGCGCCCGCTGCCGCGCAGCCGCGAATGTCTGCCTCGACGCCCGGACCCGAAGCTGCTGGCGCGTCCGGCAACCAGGCCACGGCAGCCGGATCGCTGGGGTCCATTGCCGACGCCGGCATCGCACAGCAGGTGTCGCCCGACCTGCAGAGTTGCAGACGCGGTGAGGCCGCCAGCACCCTGTATATCCATATCTACAGCGAGACTTCAAGGCTTGCAGCGACTGCCTTGCGCCAGGCGCTGCAACCGCAGGCTGGCGCTCCACTGCTGGTGGCACCTGTCGAGAACGTGGTGCGCAATGCCGAGCTGCGCCAGCAAAGACCCCCGGTGCCGTGGGCCAACCCGACACTGGTGTTGCATGACCCGGCCAGTGGCGACTGCGCCCGTGCCATTGCCGCGCAAATCGGCGCGCCGTGGATCAGCGACACCGGTATCTCCCGGGTTCGCCTGCGCGGCCTGCCGGCATCCATGCAGGCTCAGCCAGGTGTGCTGGAGCTTTGGTTGCCGCCGGTCGACAACATGGCGGCCGACAAGAAGCCGACCCGCTGAGCGTCGCCGAACACGCAACGAAACCGGCGTGGAACCGCCGGCAGTGTCAGGGCACAATCACGCCGCACGCAATACGTGCACCGCCGCCCCCCAGTGGCTGCGGATGGTCGGCGTGGTTGTCGCCGCCGGCATGCACCATCAAGGAGCGACCGGCCAGATCCGACAGTTTGAGCCGTGGCGCGAGCACCGGCGCGTCGGCACGGCCATCGGCTGCGACATAAAGGGCCGGCAAGTCGCCCAGATGTCCATCGCCCCAAGGCTCTGCATGGCGCCCGGTCCTGACCGGGTCGTAGTGTCCGCCCGCCGCCATGGCAGCCACTGCCACACCATCGCGCATGGTCGACCCACAGGACGGGTTCTCATGCACATGAAATCCATGCAGACCCGGTGCAAGTCCGGTCAGCGCGGGCTGAAACACCAACCCAAAACGCGACTCCGAGATCCGGACCGACCCGTGGGAAAGAGCGGCTGCGTCGGCTGCGCGCAATTCAACCGTAAGCTCGGCAGCGGTCGCCGCGCCGACGCTGCAGCACAGTCCCAGTGCCATCAATTGGAAGAGTCCTTGTCGCATGTTGTCTCCTTCGTTGAAAAATGAGCGGCCGCACCGGCCTTTCGACGGCAACCCCGAACGTTCACCACGGCGGGGTCAGACCAGGCGCGTTGCCGCGGAATCCTCGGGAACCACCGGCTGGGGTGAAACCAGCACCAGCGACAACACGCGCGCCACACGGATCGTGACACCGGGCTTGACCGCCACCTCTGCGCCTTTGCCAACCAGCACGCCATCGACCTCGGTCACCCCGTCCGACACCGTACGCAGGCGGTATCCATCGGATGTGCGACGCAACTCGAAATGCCAGCGACTGATCTGGCGCGCCAGCGCGGGGTCAGAGGTGGCCAGCACCACGTCGTTGGCCGTCTTTCCCTCGTGTTCGCGCAGGCGTCCGAAACTGACAATGTCCTGCAGCGGAAGTTCGAATTCCTCGCGTGTCTCCTCGAACCGCACCCGCGTAGGGAATATCGACCGATCGCGCCAATCGAAGGCCAACAACTCTACCTGCCGCGCCAGGCCCTTGAGCTCCAATTGTTCAAGCAGCCGGCACTTGATCCTGTGCATCGGGCTGAGCTCGTGGAATACCTCGCGCGTCAGGCGGATTTCACCGGGCCTGGCCACAGCTGCCACCCGCGCGCACAGATTGACGGCGTCGCCACTGACGACGTCGCCATCGGACAGCACGGGTCCATGGTGCACGCCGATGCGCACCAGCATCTGGTGGTCACGGGCACGTTTGAGGTTTTCCCGCGAGAGTGCGGTTTCGAAAGCAATCATCGCCGTGATCCCGGCGTCTGCGCCCGGGAAGGCCAGGAAGGCCCCATCCCCGGCGGTATCCACGATACGGCCCCCATGGGGCGGCAGGCATTCCTGCAACAGGTCCAGATGCAATTGCTGCAGTTGGCGCCCAGCAGCATCACCGAATCGGGCGAAATAGGGGGTGGACCCCACGATGTCTGAAAACACCAGCGTCATCGGCCGCTCGAACCGTCGGGTGAGCTCCTGCTGCAGCTGATTTTGCAGCCGAATGATGTCCACCATGCCAAGCGTGCTGAGATCCATATAGCTTCCCACGATACCCGAGCACAGCCGGTCTCACAAGCACGCGTTTGACATGCTGGCGCTGCACATGCCGGCACGGTGCAATCGCGCCACGCGAGCCCAGCGCCAGGTGACGCTCGCCAAAAAAGGGCCGCGTATACTTCACCAAGCTATCACGCAGGCGGTGACGATTCACCTGTCGACCCCCATAACCTCGGGAGGACAACCCATGGGACTGCGACTCAAATTCAACCTGGTGCTCCTGCTGGTGTTTGTGTTGGGACTGGGTGTTTCCGGTTATGTGTCACACCAGCTGCTGCAGAAAAACGCACGTGAAGAGGTGTTGCGCACCGCAGGAGTGATGATGGAAGCGGCGATGGCCATGCGCCATTACACCGTCTCGCAGATCCGCCCGCATCTTCGGGTAGTCGAGAGCGAGTTCCTGCCCCATAGCGTGCCGGCCTATGCTGCGACCGAGATCATGGGGCAGTTGCACAACAAATATCCAAACTACGCGTACAAGGAAGCGGCGCTGAACCCGACCAATCCGCGCGACCGTGCCGTGGGCTGGGAAGCCGACATCATCAGCGAGTTCCGCAACAATCTGGAGCGCAAGGAGTTCTCGGGCGTGCGCGTCACGCCCACCGGCCTGTCGATGTATCTGGCCCGGCCGTTCCAGATCAAGGACCCGGCCTGCCTGTCGTGCCACACCACGGCCGAATCCGCCCCGCCGGCAATGGTCAAACTGTACGGCCCGAACAACGGCTACGGCTGGAAACTCAATGAGGTGATTGGCGCACAGATTGTCTCGGTGCCGATGTCCTTGCCGATCGAGAAAGCCGACAGCGCCTTCCTGACCTTCATGGCTTCGCTCGCCGGTGTGTTCGCCGTATTGTTCATCATCCTCAACGTCATGTTGTCAATGTTGATCGTGCGCCCGATCCGCCACATGTCTGCAGCGGCCGACAAGATCAGTGTGGGCGAGCTGGACATTCCCGAGCTGCCGGAATCCGGCAAGGACGAAGTGGCGGTATTGGGCAAGTCGTTCAATCGCATGCGGCGCAGTCTTGAGAAGGCCATCAGCCTGATCGACGACAACTGACCCTGATCCGCATGATGCACAGCGACATTGCGCTACAGCCTGGCTACCGACTGCAGGAATACCAGATTGAGTCGACGCTGGGTGTGGGAGGTTTCGGCCTGACTTATCTGGCCACCGATGGCAACCTGAACATGAAGGTAGCGATCAAGGAATACCTGCCCACCGATCTGGCCTTGCGCGGTGACGACCACTCGATTCGCTCGCGCTCGCCGCAGACCCAGGAGAAGTTCAACTGGGGGCGCTCACGTTTTCTCGACGAGTCGCGCACGTTGGCGTCGTTCCATCACCCCAACATCGTGCGGGTGATGCGTTTTTTCGAGGCCAACCAGACGGCATACATGGTGATGGAATTCGTCGCCGGCCAACCGCTGGGTGAATGGATCAAGACCCGGCGCCCGCTGGATGCGCACTCGCTGATCGGCATGGCGCTGGCCCTGCTTGGCGGCGTCGACGTGATCCATCGATCCGGGGTTCTGCACCGCGATATCAAGCCGAGCAATATCTTCCTGCGTCAGGACGGCACGCCGGTCCTGCTCGACTTCGGCTCCGCGCGATCGGTGCTGGCCGACACTGAACGCACGGCCATCGTGTCTCCAGGTTATGCGCCGCTGGAGCAATACCACGCACACGGCAACCAGGGTCCCTGGAGCGACCTGTACGCCATCGGCGCGGTGATGTACTGGATCGTCACCGGCCACAAGCCGATGGAGGCCACGGCACGCGTGCCGTCCGACGCCATGCCCTCGGCGATGCAACTGGGCAACCCGGCCCATTACAGCCGGCAACTCCTGCAGCTGATCGACTGGATGCTGACGCCGGCCGAGAAATCGCGCCCTCAGACAGCCGCTGAGCTGCGCCAGGCACTGCAACCCCATTACGACCCGCAGGCCGACGTCACGCAATCGGTATTCACAGGAAAGACCACCCGTCCAGATGCTGCAGCGGCAGCGCCACCTGTGCATACCGAAACCGCGCTGGCCTTCGAGCCGGCCTTGATCAAGGCCCTGGCCGCAGATCTGGCAGAACATCTGGGTCCTGTTGCCGCTATCGTCGTACGATCGGCCGCCAAAAGGGCACTCGACATCGGGCAACTCGTGAATGCGCTGGCCAATGACATCGCCCATCCGGTGGCGCGCGCCGACTTCATCAGCAAGCATCTGCCGCGCGATCGCAGCGGCACGCCCACCGAACGCTCCCGGCCGGCCCACACCACGTCGCTGCCGACCGGGCTTTACCCTGCGGTGATGTCGCGTCCGGTGATCGAACCCGCCACACTGGCGCGCGCCGAAACCGAGTTGGCGCAGTACATCGGCGCCGTGGCGCGCGCCGTGGTGCGCCGCGCCGCTGCCAAGGCGCACAGCGAACATGAGCTGTTCGCGTTGCTGGCCCAGGAGATCGACGACCCGGTGGGTCGCAAGGCGTTCCTGCGCAAATCGATGTCGGTGTCGGGTCGCATCTGACGCTGCACCGGTTCCGACGCAGGCCGACGGACTCGTCACATTTTCGGATTTGCCCCTGCAGCG
Organism: Burkholderiaceae bacterium; assembly: GCA_046594635.1. GTDB lineage: Bacteria > Pseudomonadota > Gammaproteobacteria > Burkholderiales > Burkholderiaceae_C > CAISIP01. The sequence continues at coordinate 32,152 of JBKJRR010000529.1, read as the reverse complement.
ATACCCACTCCCAGCGTGCGGTAACTGACCAACAGGGCGGACAGCGCACAGGCACCGATACCCACCACCATCGGCCGGCTGCTGCCGTCCACGAACATACCGACAAGCGCCATGACCAATGCGCCGGTGACAAACTGGAACATGCCCATGAGCGCCGAGGCAGTGCCGGCAATAGGGCCATGGCGGTCCAGCGCCAGCACCGCGGTGCTGGGCATCACCAGACCCAGAAAGCCGAAACCGACGAACAGCAGGACCAGCAACAGCCACAACTGATCCACGCCCAGCAGATTGAGCAGCAGCAGCACGGTCATCGCCACGGCATATCCGACGACGGCGCGCCTGACCAGCAGCGCAAGCCCGAAGCGCTTGCCGAAGCGCCCGGTCAATTGCGAACATCCGATGAACGACGCCGCATTGACGGCGAACGCCATCCCGTACTGGCGCGAGGTCAGGCCAAAGTGGTCGATCAACACAAACGGCGAATTCGCCAGGTAGGTGAAGAAGCTGGACACCCCGAGTGCACCCAGCGCCACCAGGCCCAAAAATTGCCGGTCACGCAGCAATACGCCGTAGGAGCGCAGAGCACTGCGCAAACCACTGTCCGAACGCTTCTCCGGTGGCCGGGTCTCGCGCAGGCTGGTCGCCACCAGCACGATCGCGGCCACGGCCAGTGCGGCAATGATCCAGAAGACGGCGCGCCATCCACTGGCCTCGACGACCAGAGCGCCCGACAGTGGCGCCAGGATAGGGGACACGCTGAACACCAGCATCAACAGCGCCATCACGCGCGCCGCATCATGACCCGTATACAGGTCGCGCACGATGGCGCGCGGTATCACCACCGTGGCGCAGGCACCCAGCCCCTGCACGAAACGCAGCACCACCAGACTCTGTACGTCCGGAGCCAGCGCGCAACCGACGCTACCCAAGACAAACAGCGTCAGCCCGAAGTACAGCGGCAGTCGCCGGCCGACCATGTCGGAGACCGGTCCGTAAATCATCTGCCCGGCGCCCATGGCCACGAAATACGCCATAAGGCTAGCCTGTACCGCGCCGATGGACGCGCCCATGTCCTTGCCGATCGACGGCAATGCCGGCAAATACATGTCGATGGCAAACGGGCCGACAGCCGACAACAGACCCAACACCAGGGCAATGCGCAGAAAACTCGAATTCATGAAGGAATGGGCCCGGAGCGCCGCGCGGGACGGGCTGCGTGGGCGTGGTGGCCACACAGGGCAGTTCAAAGGGTGGAGCATACCGAAGATCGGACGGCCCCACTTCCCGGGCGTCGGGCGCTGGCGCGGGCAATGCGGCCCGCGGCACAGGCAGGCGTCGAATCGACGTAGACTCGCTGCCACTGACGTCACTCAAGTCTGACATGCCCTCCTCCAACACCATCATCAGTGCCCAGGAACTCGGTTTCCGATGGAGCACCATCGACCCGTTTCTATTTTGCGTCCACCACGATGACCGTTACCCGCGTGGCAATGCCCGGCTCGGGCCCGACGCATCGCTGGACGGTCGCGACATCGGCCAGGACTTCGCCGGCAAGGACGGCTGGCGCATGTACCACGGCAGCGTGGTGCCCGGCTTCCCCGCTCATCCGCATCGGGGTTTCGAAACGGTCACCATCGTGCGCCACGGCCTGATCGACCATTCGGATTCGCTCGGTGCGTCCGCCCGATTCGGCGGTGGCGACGTGCAATGGCTGACCGCAGGACGCGGCATCGTGCACTCCGAGATGTTTCCCCTGCTGCGAAGCGATACAGAAAACAGGCTCGAGTTGTTCCAGATCTGGCTGAACCTGCCGGCCAGCCACAAGATGGTCGAGCCCTATTTCAAGATGTTCTGGTCCGAGCAAGTGCCGCAGCATCGGTTTCAGGACGCTGCAGGCGCCAGCACCTTGGTTACCGTGATCGCAGGCCGAATGGGCGCCGAACCGCACGGCCTGCCACCCACGCCACCACCGGATTCCTGGGCGGCACAGGACCAGGCGGACGTGGCGATCTGGACCGTCACCATGGCGCCCGGCGCCCGCTGGACCCTGCCGGCTGCGCGTGGGCCTGGCACGCGACGCAGCCTTTACTTCTTCGAGGGCCAAAGCCTGGACGTGGGGCGCCAGCATGTCGATCGCCGCGCCGGCCTGGAACTGGCATGCACAGACGACATCGAACTGGTCAATGGGCCGCAAAAGGCCCAGATGCTGATGCTGCAGGGCCGCCCGATCGCACAGACTGTCGCACAATACGGTCCGTTCGTCATGAACACCCAGGCAGAGATCGAACAGGCGTTTGCCGACTACCAGCGAACACGCTTTGGCGGCTGGCCATGGCCCGACGACGCGCCGGTGCATGGCGTTGAGGCACAGCGCTTCGCCACGCATCCCGACGGCCGCTCTGAACGGCTTCGTATCCAACCCGAAACACAGGAGTGAACAACGATGATTCTCGAACTTGCCGACATCCGCATACAACCCGGCCAGAATGCCGCCTTCGAAGAAGCGATTCAGCGTGGCGTTGCGACGGTGGCCAGCAAGTCAAAGGGCTTTCGCGGTTTCAAGGTCAACCGGGGTATCGAGAGCCCGGAGCGCTACATCCTGCAGATATTCTGGGACACGCTGGAAGACCATGCGGTGGGATTTCGCCAGTCCGAGTTGTTCACGCAATGGCGCGCCATCGTCGGACCATTTTTTGCCGGCCCGCCGAACGTCGAACATTTCGAACTGGTCGCCCGCTCGGAATAAGACGGCCCTGGCCCTGAACGGCTTTTCTTCACCATGTGGTCGCCCGGAGGCGCCGCAACATCCATTTTTACGAGGATTTCATGCAATATCTATTTCCACCGGCAGCGCCGTTGTCGGTCCCGGTACTTGGCCAGGACATCCGCTTTCCGGTACACCGAATTTATTGCGTGGGCCGCAACTACGAAGAACATGCCAAGGAGATGGGATTCACCGGCCGTGAACCGCCCTTCTTTTTTCTCAAGCCCTCCGACGCGCTGGTCTGGGTGGCGCCGGGCAAAACCGCGTCCATGCCCTACCCCAGCCTGACCAAGAACCTGCACCATGAAATCGAACTCGTGGTGGCCATCGGCACGGGTGGCAGGAACATCGCTGCGGCCGATGCACACAAGCACATCTACGGTTACGCCGTCGGCCTGGACATGACCCGGCGCGACCTGCAGGGGGAGATGAAGAAACAGGGCCGTCCCTGGTGCATCGGCAAGGCGTTCGACCATTCGGCGCCGATGGGCCCCATCACCCCAGCGGACCAGGTTCCGGACATCAACCATGCAACCATCGCGCTCGACGTGAATGGCCAGCAACGCCAGCACAGCAATATTTCCAAGCTGATCTGGAACGTCGCCGAAACCATCGAACATCTGTCAGCCGCCTGGGAGTTGCAAGCCGGCGACCTGATCTTCACCGGAACGCCTGAGGGCGTGGCGGCGGTTGTCGCCGGCGACACGCTCGTGGGCCGCGTGCAGGGCCTGCAGGACATCTCCGTGAAGATTGTCTGAGCCCGACCTCGCAAAAAGACATCTGTGCTCAAAGGTCAGATCAAACATTGCCGCAACTGTGGTTCAGCGGTGCTTTACCGGGTGCCGGACGACGGTGATACCCGCGAGCGCGCGGTCTGCCCGCAATGCGGCACCATTCACTACGAGAACCCGCTGAACGTGGTGGGAACCGTACCGCATCTGGGCGAAAAGGTGTTGCTGTGCAAGCGCAATATCGAGCCCCGCAAGGGTAAGTGGACCTTGCCCGCAGGTTTCATGGAACTGGAAGAAACCACGGCCGAAGGCGCCGCGCGCGAAACGGTGGAAGAAGCCGGAGCCCATTTCGAGATGGAAGGGCTGTTCTCGGTGCTCAATGTGGCGCGGGTCGGTCAGGTCCACCTGTTCTACACGGCGCGACTGCTGTCGGACCATATGGATCCAGGTCACGAGACCATGGAGGCACGGCTGTACAGCGAGGCCGACATACCTTGGGACGAGATCGCCTTTCGCACCGTCAAGGAGACTCTGGAGCACTACTTCGCCGACCGCAAAGCCGGCAAGTTGTCCATCCACGTCATCGATATCGCCTGACGGGTGCCCTGCGGCACCCGACTGCCGGGGGCCCGATGACCCTGCCGGCGCAGGTGCCAGCTTTGTACATCAAGCCCTGCAAGGTGTATAAGCAACGTGAAGTCGCATCCGTCCGGTGCGATGTTGTGTCGAAGGATCCACGATGAAACAGCAAAATTTCTGGGACGTCGACCTGATCGAGCTGTTCAAACTCTGGATCGACGATATGGGTACTTTCCTGCTGACGGCGCTGACCTTCGCAGGGTTGGCGTTGCCGGTGGTGATTCCAACCTTGATCCTGTGGTACTTGTCGTCGATCAACTGGAGCATGAAGCCCTGACAGCAAGCGGGCACGGCGTACCGCGCATTGCTGGCAGGCTGTTCACGTGCTGATGCACCAGGGCGCGGTATCGTGGAAGAGCCCCATCCATACCGCCCATCCCGAACTCGCCGCCAGCGCCAGACCTGCCAGACGCACACCCCATTGGCCTGACTGGGCACCGCCGCGCAGGCGCAACCACAACCACGGCCCGGCCATCATCGACACACTGGTGCCCAGGGCGAACAGCGCCATCACCATGGCACCGTCGAGCGGCCGCGCAGTCATCGCTGCCACCAGCAACGCGGAATAAAGCAGACCACAGGGCAACAAGGCCCAGACCGTCCCCAGCAGCAACGGAGCGCCACTATGGCCTTTGCCCACCCAGGAACGCACCCGTATCCACAATGACTTGCCCGCCCCTTCGATCCAGACCGGCTGGCGGGCATAAAGCAGCAACACCAGCCCCAGCATCAGGGCCGCGACGTGCAGCAGGGTCCAGACAGGTCGGATGGCGGCAGATTGCACGCTGAGCCAGCCAACCCCCTGCATCGATGCTGCTGCCAGCGCACCCAGCATGGCGTAGCCGAGCACCCGACCCGCCTGAAATGTCCACATGGCACGGGTGCCTCTGGCGCCTGCGGCCTGGCCAATGCCGGCGCAGGCTGCGCCACACATGGCCACACAGTGCGGACCGCCGACCAGACCCATCAACAAGGCCGTCACGGCCAGGGAACTCTGCATCCGTCGAGCTTAAATGATGCGGGAGAAACGCGCGCGATTGTGGTCAGCCTGAAGATGGCGGTCAAATACCATGGCCACGGCCCGCACGAAGTACCAGCCCATCGCGGTGACCTGGATGGCACTGTCCTCGAGCAGCACCATGCCGCTGTCTTGCATGGCCTGCAAGGCCTCCAGTTCACTGGCGAAATAGCGCTTGAAATCGATCAGATAGGCCAGGTCGATCGACTCGTAGAGACACTGGCCCTGGCACATCAGCGCCATGATGACCGCACGCCGGATCAGGTCATCCCGCGACAAGGCCAGCCCCCGCACCACCGGAAAGCGGCCGTTGTCAAGCGCATCGTAATACTCCGGCAGGGTCTTGGCGTTCTGGCTGTAGGTTGCGCCCAGGCGGCCGATCGACGAAACGCCCAACGCGATCAGATCGTGGTCGGGCTGCGTGCTGTAGCCCTGGAAATTGCGATGCAGCCGGCCCTGCCGCTTGGCCACGGCCAGCGGATCATCGGGCAAGGCGAAATGGTCCATGCCGACATACACATATCCCGCCCCCATCAGGGCTGTCAGGGAACGCGCGAGCATGCTGACTTTGGCACTGGCGTGGGGCAATTGCGCCGTGTCGATGCGCCGCTGCGGCTTGAAGCGCTCGGGCAAATGGGCATAGGCATACAGCGCGATACGGTCAGGGCGCAGTTCAACCACCTGCTCCAGTGTGCGATCGAACGATGCAGGTGTCTGTTGGGGAAGTCCATAAATCAGGTCGACGTTGATCGACTCGAACCCGCGTTCCCGTGCGGCCCGCACCAATGCAAAAACCAGCTCGGCCGGTTGCACCCGATGCACCGCCTTCTGAACTGCCAGGTCGAAATCCTGCACGCCAAAACTCAGCCGGTTGAAGCCCATGGTCGCCAATGCCCCGAGTCGACCTGCATCTACCGTGCGCGGGTCGACCTCGATCGCGTACTCACCACCGGGCACGAACTGGAAATGCTGACGCAGCATGTCCATCAGGCCACGCAGTTCCACATCGCTCAGAAACGTCGGACTGCCACCGCCCAGATGCAGTTGGGTGAGCTTTTGCCGGGTCCCGAGCACGCCAGTGTGCAAGGCGACCTCGCGCCCGAGATACTCCAGATAGGGTGTCGCCCGTTCGTGGTGGCGCGTGATGATCTTGTTGCAGGCGCAGTAGTAACACAGCGACTCGCAGAACGGCACGTGCACATACAGGGAAAGTGGCAAGGTCATTGCCGCAGCACCATTTCGCCGCTGGGTCAACGCCCGGGTGTAATCGTCGGCAGTGAACGCCTCCACGAAACGATCGGCAGTTGGATACGAGGTATAGCGAGGTCCCGGAACATCGAACTTGCGCAACAATTCCGGGGAAACGGGTTCATGGGTGGTCATTGACTTGTCTGGATCCTGCAGGTTGCGCCACTATGCTCCACAGCGTCAGGCCTTGATTTGACCTGCATCAAGTAAAAAGGACTGCCAACGGCGCACAATTGATTCATGTCAGGAGTAACCACCATGCAACCAGCGTCCCGCAGCCAGGACACCCATTCCGTGACCCCGATCATGTCGATTACCGGCACCAGCATTCGCGCCGCCTGCTCAAGCTGCAATCTGCGCGAGTTGTGCATGCCGCTGGGACTGAGCCAGGCCGAGCTCGACCGGGTCGACGATCTGGTGGCCAGCCGCCGGCGTATCAAGCGCGGCACCAGCCTGTTTCGCAACGGTGATCCGTTCGTCAATCTCTACGCAATCCGCACCGGTTTTTTCAAGACCTGCATCACCTCTGAGGATGGGCGCGATCAGGTGACCGGCTTTCAGATGGCCGGTGAAGTGGTGGGTCTGGACGGGATCGTCAACGACCGCCACACCTGTGATGCCATCGCACTGGAGGACGCCGACGTCTGTCTGCTGCCCTTTGACCGGATCGAGGAACTCTCCACAGAAATCCAGGGTCTGCAGCGTCATGTGCACAAGATCATGAGCCGCGAGATCGTACGCGAGCATGGTGTCATGCTGCTGCTGGGCAGCATGCGGGCCGAAGAACGCTTGGCCGCCTTCCTGCTGAACCTGGTGCAGCGTCTGCATGCCCGCGGTTTCTCGCAAACCGAACTGGTGCTGCGCATGACCCGTGAGGAAATCGGCAGCTACCTGGGGCTCAAACTCGAGACCGTGAGCCGCACCTTCTCCAAGTTCGTCGAGGAAGGCATTGTCGAGGTCAAGCAGCGGCATGTGCGCATCGTCAACGCCGACGCCCTCAAGCAGCTGGTCAACCCGCAAGTGTGCAACTGAGCGGCCGAGGCTTCCCGGTTACGGTGTGTCCGGGTGGGGCTCCCCGGCAATTGTGGTAGGTTCAGCGCTCCGGCGGAGTACTGTCAGCCGAAAAATGATTGACCTCGTCCGGCGCCATGGCCAGCAATGCGGTCAATCCGCTGGCCAGAATGGCCAGCAGCCAGAACAGAAAGAAGGCAACGGTATACACCGCCTGATTCGACAGTTCGAGTGACTGGTCGGCCCAGCGCAGATCCTGTGGATCCACCATCGCAAACACCAGCATTTCGAGTAGTCCGGCCACCAGAAAAGCTGGCCAGATGACCCACATCAGTCGCTTGTTCCGCATGACCTTTTCTACTCCGCGGCGGGTTCAGGGTTTGACCACAGCTGGGGCCGGTACTGGCACAACAGGCACACCGGTCTGCGCATGGTTGCGACCTTGCACCGCCGGTGCCAGGCTGGCAGCCGGGTTGGCCAGTGTCTTGTTGATCTCCAGGCCCTTGCGATAATAGTCCTGGTCAACCACCGGGTCGGGATACCGCAACGCCAGGTAAAGCGTGAAGAAACCGGCCACCACCACGATGGCCGGACCGGCGATGATCATCCAGACATGGCCATATTTCCACCAGGGCTGGGACACGGGTTGGGCAGCAGCAATCATGGGAAATCGAACTCCTTAACGGGGAACCAGAAAAACGGCCTTCTCAAGGATCTGTTGCCCCTGGTCCACGGCGCTGATGTCAAACATGATGCTGTGCGACCCAGGGACCGCAGCTCCATAGGGTAATTGCACCCGGACCGCAATCCAGCGTGATTGCGTCGCATCGACCGCGAACTCATTCTCGGACCCGAGCGACACACCCGCGAGCCCCGACACCCCGATACGGTACCGCTGCGCCGACTCCGTCGCATTCATGATCTGCAGGCGGTAGACATTCTCGATATTGCCGCCGGAGACAATCCGCGCCAGCGAGCCGCGGTCACGCACCACATCGACCTTGAACGGTGTGCGCAACGCCAGGCTGATGACCATGGCCAGCACGATGGTCAGCAGAATCGCCGAATACAAAAGTACGCGCGGCCGCGCCACATGGCGCCAGATCTGCTGGTTGCTCCAGTTCTGTTGCACGCCGTTTTGCGTCGAATACTTGACCAGGCCACGGGCGTAGCCCATCTTGTCCATCACCGTGTCGCACACGTCTGCACAGGCGCCGCAGCCGATGCACTCATATTGCAGGCCATCGCGGATGTCAATGCCTGTCGGACAAACCTGCACACACAAGGTGCAGTCAACGCATGCACCCAGGCCCAGTGTCGTCGGGTCCGCCTTGCGCGAACGCGCCCCGCGCGGCTCGCCGCGATTCTCGTCATAGGTGACGATCAACGTGTCACGATCGAACATGGCACTCTGGAAACGCGCATAGGGGCACATGTGCTTGCAGACCTGTTCGCGCAGGAATCCGGCATTGCCGTAAGTCGCAAAGCCGTAAAAGACGGTCCAGAAAACCTCCCACGACGACATGTGCAACGCGATCAATTCGCGTCCCAGTTCCTGGATGGGCGTGAAATAGCCTACAAAAGTGAATCCGGTCCAGAAAGCCACGGCCAGCCAGGCCAGGTGCTTGCCACCCTTGCGCGCGACCTTGTCCATCGACAGGCTTGTTGCATCGCGGCGCATACGCGCCGAGCGGTCACCTTCGAATTTTTTCTCAATCCACAGGAAGATCTCGGTATAGACCGTCTGCGGGCAGGCATAGCCGCACCAGAGCCGCCCGGCCACCGCAGTGAACAGGAAAAGTGATAACGCAGATATCACCAGGATGCCGGTGAGATAAATGAAGTCCTGCGGGTACAGGACCAGGTTGAAGATATAAAAACGCCGTGCACCCAGGTCAAACAACACCGCCTGACGCTGGCCCCAGTCCAGCCACGGCAGGCCATAGAAGACGAGTTGGGTCAACCAGACCATGGCCCAGCGCCAGTTTGAGAACAGGCCCGAGACGCTGCGCGGATAGACCTTCTGGTGCGCCTCGTAAAGCGACACCATGACCGGGTCGGCGGCGATGGACGCAGCTGACTCGGCAGACGGCACGATCGGTATGACCCTGCCGGACGGACGCTTTGCAGTACTCAAGTTGAAAGATCCTGCGATCAGTTAGCGAGGGGGATCGCCCTGTTCGACAGACCCCAGACATACGAGGCCAGCACCTTGAGTTGTGGCTCGCTGAATTTGCCGGACTGGGCCGGCATCTGATTGACTTTGCCGTTGTTGATCATGGAGATGATCGCGGCCTCGCCGTAGCCATGCAGCCAGATGTCGTCGGTCAGGTTGGGCGCGCCCATGGCCGGGTTGCCCTTGCCGTCATTGCCATGGCAGGCGGCGCAGACACCGAATTTGCTTTTGCCCAGCGCGGCCTTGAGGGAGTCGTGCGGGCTGCCTGACAGGCTCAGCACGTATTGCGCCACGTTCTTGACTTCGTCTGCGGTACCAAGTGCAGCACCCAGTGCCGGCATGTTGCCGATGCGACCCGCAGACAGGGTCTCGCCGATTTTCTCCGGCGATCCACCGTACATCCAGTCGCCATCGGTCAGATTCGGGAAGCCTTTGCTGCCTCGGGCATCCGAGCCATGGCATTGCGAACAGTTGTTCATGAAAAGTCGCTCGCCGATGGCCATTCCCTGCACATCCTTGGCGATATCCTGCGTCGTCATCGCTGCAAACCGGGCGTACAGCGGCGCGATCTCTTCCTCGCCCTTTTTCATCTCCGCGGCATGCTGGCCGGTGGACGTCCATTTGAGCGTGCCGGCATAGGTTCCCAGACCCGGATACAGCGCCAGATAGACCAGCGAAAAGATCACCGTGATGATGAACAGCCAGACCCACCAGCGCGGCAGCGGGTTGTTCATTTCGCGCAGGTCACCGTCCCACACATGGCCGGTGGTGTTGTCATGTGCCGTCATCGCCACGGCCTTGCCGCTGAACCACAGCAGCAACAGACATGCGACGATGCCGATCAGCGTGACCCCGGATATGAAGAACGGCCAGAAGTCGTTGGTGAAATCACTCATGCTTGTTCCTCGTGCAGTGTCTCAATCTTGTTCGAAGGGCAGGCGGGCCGCCTCGTCGAAATCGTTCTTGCGGTTCTTCGACCAGGCCCACCAGACGATGCCCAGGAAAACCACCAGTGCCGCAACCGTGGAAATGGAGCGCAATGTATTGATATCCATGATGATCTCCTGTCTTACTTCAGCGCCAGGCCCAGCATCTGCAAATAGGCGATGGTGGCGTCCATCTCGGTCTTGCCCTTGACCTCCTCGACGGCTGCCGCGATCTGCGCGTCGGTGTACGGAACGCCGACAGTACGCAATGCACGCATGTGCGCCGGCAGTGCCGCGGCGTCCACTGGCGTCTTCTCCAGCCATGGGTAGGCCGGCATATTGGATTCCGGCACCAGATCACGCGGATTGATCAGGTGGATGCGATGCCACTCGTCGTTGTATTTGCCGCCGACTCGGGCCAGATCGGGGCCGGTGCGCTTGCTGCCCCACTGGAAAGGATGGTCGTACACCGACTCGCCCGCTACCGAGTAGTGGCCATAACGCAACGTTTCCGAGCGGAACGGCCGGATCATCTGCGAATGGCAGTTGTAGCAGCCTTCACGCACATAGATGTCGCGCCCCGCCAGCTGCAGCGGCGTATGTGGCAAGACCCCCTTGATCGGCTCGGTCGTCGACTTCTGGAAGAACAGCGGGACGATCTCGACCAGACCACCAATCGATAACACGACCAGGATCAGCACGATCATCAGGAAATTGTTGGTCTCGACCCGCTCGTGGGACAACCAGGAGGTTTTGGAATCTTTGTTGGCCATGATGGTTCTTTCTCAGGCGTGCGCAGCGGCGTTGGGAATAGTCACGGTCACAGCCTTGCCAAGCGTTGCGGTTTTCCACACGTTCCACAGCATCACCACCATGCCGCCGAAATACAGCAGGCCACCCATCAGGCGCAGGAAATAGAACGGAAATGTCGCCTTCACCGATTCGACAAACGTATAGGTCAGCGTGCCGTCCGGATTCACGGCGCGCCACATCAGGCCCTGCATCACACCGGCTATCCACATCGCCGCGATATAGATCACGATACCGATGGTGGCGGTCCAGAAATGGATCTCGATGGCCTTGACGCTGTACATCTGCTTTTGCCCGAACAGGCGCGGGATCAGGTAATACATGCTGCCCATCGTGACCAGGCCAACCCAGCCCAGCGCACCCGAGTGCACATGGCCCACGGTCCAGTCGGTGTAATGCGACAAGGCGTTGACCGTCTTGATTGACATCATCGGGCCTTCGAACGTGCTCATGCCGTAGAACGACAGCGAGACGATCAGGAAACGCAGGATGGGGTCGTCGCGCAGTTTGTGCCAGGCACCCGACAAGGTCATGATGCCGTTGATCATGCCGCCCCAACTCGGCGCCAGCAGAATCAGCGAGAACACCATGCCCACCGATTGCGTCCAGTCCGGCAGCGCGGTGTAGTGCAGATGGTGCGGGCCCGCCCACATATAGGTGAAGATCAACGCCCAGAAGTGCACGATCGATAACCGATAGCTGTAGACCGGACGCTCCGCCTGCTTTGGAATGAAGTAGTACATCATGCCCAGGAAACCGGCAGTCAGAAAGAAGCCGACCGCGTTGTGGCCGTACCACCACTGCACCATCGCGTCCTGTACGCCGGCATAGGCCGAATACGACTTCATCCAGCCCGCCGGAATGGCCGCGCTATTGACGATGTGCAACATGGCCACTGCCAGGATGAAGGCGCCGAAGAACCAGTTGGCCACATAGATGTGGCGCACCCGGCGTTTGCCCACGGTGCCAAAGAAGACCACCGCAAAGGCCACCCATACCAGCGTGATCAGGATGTCGATCGGCCACTCCAGCTCCGCATATTCCTTGCCCTGCGTGTAACCCAAGGGCAAAGAGATGGCGGCGGCAAGGATCACCACTTGCCAGCCCCAGAACGTGAACGCCGCAAGTTTGTCACCGAACAGGCGCACATGACAGGTCCGTTGCACCACATAGTAGGCCGCCGCAAAAAGACCGCAACCACCAAACGCGAAGATCACCGCATTGGTGTGCAATGGCCGCAAGCGTCCGTAACTGAGCCATGAAATGCCGAAATTGAGCTCCGGCCAGGTCAGTTGTGCTGCGATGATCACGCCCACCAGCATTCCCACCACACCCCAGACCACGGTCATGATGGCAAATTGACGTACGACCGTATCGTTGTACGCGGACGCCTTCGCAAGGGTTGATTGCATGTTCAAGTCTTCCAGATTGGGTTCGGATCAAGTGTCCTATGGCAAACCCCAGGCAGGGTTGACCGATATCAAATGCGTGTAATCTTTCTCAGGGATCTTCCAGAATACGTTCGCCCTCGCGCTCGATATCGTCGAACTGACCCCGGTATATCGCCCACCACAAGCCGGCAAGGATAAAAAACACCAGCACTACCGACAAAGGGATCAACAGATACAGGATATCCATGGTCAGTGCTCCTGCGCCGTCATGTCACCGGCCAGGCGCAGCGCATTCATGACCACCAGCAGCGAACTCGCGGCCATGCCCAGGCCTGCCAGCCAGGCTGGAATCCAGCCCACCACCGCCAAAGGAATGCAAGCCAGGTTATAGGCCAGCGCCCATGTCAGGTTTTGGCGCACGACGCTCATGGTGCGCCGCGCCAGTCGCACACTTTGCACGACGCGCAGGAGCTGCCCGCCAAGCACGACGAAGTCAGCCTGCGACTGCGCCAAGGGCGTGGCGCGTCCCATGGCGAACGAGACGTCGGCGCCGGCCAGAACCGGCGCATCGTTCAGACCATCACCCACCATGGCGACCCGGTGGCCGGCCGCCTGTTGCGTGCGCAGGAACTTCAGCTTGGCGTCCGGCGTGCATGGGGCCTGCACCGACGTCATGCCGAGCAACCGGGCGATCTGCTGTGCCGTGTCCTGCCGGTCGCCCGACAACATGTGCACCGCGATGCCCTCTTGCGTCAGAGCACGAACCGTCTGCGCCGCATCCTCGCGCAGGGTCTGGGTCAGCGAGAAACTGGCGATCCAGCCGTTGTCGTCGCACAAATGGGTCTGGCCGACGCCATTGCCATTGATTTCGTCGGCTGACGGCAGACCACAGAAGGCGGCACTTCCCAGGCGCAGGCTCGATGGCACGCCTGACCCTCCTGCCGTGTCGACCAGGGCCGACAGTCCCTGGCCCGCGTGTTCGCGCAAGTCGTGCACACTGGCACCTGCCAGATGCCCAGTTGGCTGCGCAGTCGCAGCAGACACGATGGCACGCGCGACCGGATGCAGGGACTGGCGCGCCAGCAACGCCGCCAGCGCCAGCGCCAGCGGCGTGTCCATACCGTCGCGCACGCGCACCGACGCCACGTCTTGCCGGTCGTGGGTCAACGTGCCAGTCTTGTCGAACACCACGGTATCGACATGGGACAGCGCCTCCAATGCCTGCAATCTGCGCACCAGAACACCTGCACGGGCCAGGCTGCCTGCACCGGCGAGCATCGCCGTAGGCGTTGCCAATGACAAGGCGCAGGGACAGGTAACAATCAGCACCGCAACCGCGACCATCAGCGCATGGCCCTCGCCTTGCGGCCACCAGTACAACGCAGCGCCCAAGGCTGCCAGCAGCACAATGACGAGAAACGGCTTGGCGATCCGGTCGGCCAGCTGCGCCAATCGGGGCCTGGCCGTCGCCGCGCTGTGAACCAGCGCGACGATGGCGGCGAACTGGGTCTGCTCGCCGGTCTGCTCGACCCGGAACGCGATCGTGCCACTGAGGTTGTAGCTGCCGGCCACAACGCGCGAACCCACAGCCCGCGCAATTGGCCGGGATTCACCGGTCAGCAGCGACTGATCCACCGTCGATGCACCCGACACCACCACACCATCGGCGGCAATCGCCTCGCCCGGGAGCACACGCACCACATCGTCCACGACCAGGCGGCGCGCGGCAACGGCTTCATAGTTGCCATCGACCGTACGCCGAAAAACGGCCTCGGGCATGCGGTTCACCATCGCCTCGAGAGCGCCGGCCGTGCGGTCGCGCAAGCGCAACTCGAGCCAGCGCCCGGTCAACAGAAAAAACACGAACATCGTCAACGAGTCGAAAAACACCTCGCGTCCAAAGATGCCTTGTGGTTCGAAAGTACCTGCAGTGCTGACCCCAAACGTGATGGCCAACGCGATGGCCACTGGCAGGTCCATGCTGATGCGCCGCTGTGCAAGGTCACGCAGCGCGCTGCGAAAGAACGGACCACAGGAAAACAACACGACCGGCAGCGTCAGCACCCAGGACGCCCAGCGCAGCAGGTGCTCGGACTCGGCGCTCAGGTCACCGGGACGGGCCACGTAAGCTGGATAGGCGTACATCATTACCTGCATCATGCAAAGGCCGGCCACCAGCCATCGCCACAACATGGTGCGGCTTTCCTGCAGCCGTGCAGCGCGGGCGCTGCTGTCATTGGCCGGCAGCGGACGGTAGCCCGCCTTGCGGATCTCGCTCATCCATTGCGACGGAAGTACCTGATCCGGTGACCACATCACGGTAGCGCGGCGACTGGCCGCACTGACATCGGCGCGTTGCACACCAGGCAAGGCACTCAGGACTTTCTCGATCGTCACGGCGCAAGCCGAGCAGGTGATGCCATCGATCATGATGCTCGACTCGATCAGCCCCGGCGCGCGCGTGCTCGGTCGACTGAACGCGGCCCACTCCTGCGGGTCGTCGATTACCGCGGCTACCTCTTCACGCACCGGATCGATCCCGCCGACGGCGCGTCGGATCCCTGTCGCCGGCAATGGTTCATGCGAAAGGGCCTCTGCGGCCAGAGAGGCTCCGGACATGCTGGCAAGCTTACCGGACAAATGCCGAATTTACTTGATCTGAATCAAAACGCAGCAGCGCTCATGGCCTATCCTTGAATCATCAAAACACTCCAAGGAGTTCCTCATGTACCAGCGTATTCTTGTCGCCACAGACGGCTCCAACCTGTCCCGCAAGGCTGTGTCCAGCGCCATCGCCCTGGCGGACCTGTGCGGCGCCGAACTGGTGGCGCTCAAGGTGGTCGCCCGTTATCCGATAACCTATTTCGAGGGCGGCATGGCGCTACAGGTGGGTGAGATCGCACGCATCGAGAAGCAATGGGCCGACAATGCCCAGGAAATCGTCGATGCGGTGAAGAAAACGGCCATGGCCAAGGGCGTCAAGGCCAAAGCGATCACGGCCAAGTCCGATCTGGTGTCCGAAGCGATCATCGCTGCGGCCAAAAAAAACAAGTGCGATCTGATCGTCATGGCATCACACGGACGGCGCGGCATCAAGCGCCTGCTGCTGGGCAGCGAAACCCAGTTGGTGCTGACACATTCACACGTGCCGGTGCTGGTGCTGCGCTGATGCGCCAGGTCGCGCCACGGCCTGTTCACCCGGACACGCCGGCGCCAGTGTGAGGCCGCTCAGGCTCCACCGAAGAGTCCACGATACTGCTCGCGCAGCAGGTTCTTCTGCACCTTGCCCATTGCGTTGCGGGGCAACGCATCCACGACAAAACACTGTTTTGGCACCTTGAAGTTGGCCAGCCTGGCCTTGGTTGCGGCAATGATCTGCGACGGATCCAGCGGCATGCCGGAACGGCCGATGACCACCAGCACGCCGACTTCGCCGAAGTCAGGATGCGCTATACCGACCAATGCGCTTTCGGCGACCCCCGGCAAATCGTTGACGAAGCTCTCGATTTCTGCCGGGTACACGTTGTAGCCACCGCTGATGATCAAATCCTTGCTGCGACCGACGATAGTCACATAACCATCGGCATCGATACGGCCGACATCCCCGGTCTTGAAGAAGCCGTCTGCGGTGAACTCCTCGCGGGTTTTCTCGGGCATATGCCAGTAACCCTTGAAAACGTTCGGGCCCCGCACCTCGATGCCACCGACTTCGCCGCGCGCCAGTGCAACCCCCTGCTCGTCCTGCACGCGCAGATCCACACCGGGCAGCGCAAAACCGACGGTCCCGCCTCGACGTTCACCCAGCGCGGGATCACAGGGATTGGAAGTCAGCATCGCCGTCTCCGACATGCCGTATCGCTCCAGGATCGTATGGCCTGTACGTTGCTGCCATTGTGTGAAGGTGTCGAGCAGCATCGGTGCCGAACCGGAAATGAACAGTCGCATGTTGCGGCATTGCCGCGAATTCAGCGCAACTTCGGCCAGCATGCGCACATACAAAGTCGGAACGCCCATGAATACCGTGGCCCTGGGCAGGTTCTGCACCACCCACGCCGGGTCGAACCGTGACTGCCACAACATCGGACTGCCATTGAGCAGCGCACCATGCAGGGCCACGAATAGACCATGCACGTGAAAGATCGGCAGTGCGTGGATCAGTACATCGCCACCTTGCGCCGGTGAACGCCAGCCCCAATAGTCCTTGAGCACGCGCGCATTGCTCAGCAAATTGGTGTGGCTGAGCATGGCGCCCTTGCTGCGACCCGTGGTTCCGCTGGTATACAAAATGGCAGCCAGATCATCCCCGCCGGATGTGGCCACCTCGTGCTGATCGCTGCACAAGGCCGCACGCTGCAGCAGCGAACCGGTACGATCGCCGTCAAGCGTGAACACATGGGCTGTGCCGGCGGTGAAGGCGATCTGGCTGACCCAACCGAAGTTGCGCGACGAACATACCACCACGGCGGGCTCTGCGTCGCCTATGAAATACGCCATCTCGCCGCTCTGGTAGGCGGTATTGAGCGGCAGGAACACATGGCCAGCGCGCAATGTTGCCAGGTACAACATCGCTGCCTCGACCGACTTCTCGACCTGCACTGCGATGCGCGACGCGGGTGGCAGGTCCAGGCCTTCCAGCAAATTGGCCAGCATCGCGGAGGCACGCTCGATATCATGCCAGCTGTAGAACAATCCGCTGTCGGTCTCGATCGCTGTCTGGTCAAGGTCGTCCGGGAATCCCGCCCGCAATGCGACAAACAGATTGTGTTCACAGGCCGGCAGTGTGGATGCGGTTGGCATGATGGCAGTTCTGGTTCAAGGGAAAAAACGGCCGCGCAGAACGGCGGCCGGCGTTTGGCAAGAAAGGCGCCGATGCCTTCGCGATGTTCGGCTGAATCGGCATAGTCACAGGCGCTTGGCGCAGCATCACCGTCGCCAGCGGCCCGTCCAACACGACCTGAACCTGCCCTGCTGCGGGCATCAAGGATTCTTCCGGCACGCCAGCGCTCACTCGAGCTTGGCTCCCGACAACTTGACAACGGTCTCCCATCGCTTGACTTCGGCACTGACAAAACTGCCGTATTGCTGCGGACTGAGGGTGCCGAACTCGGCGCCCTGCGAAGCCCAGACAGCCTTGGCCTCATCGGCCAGACCGGCCTTGCGCACCTCATCAACGATACGCGCCTGGACATCGGCTGGCGTACCCTTGGGCGCCCACAGACCGTACCAGGTGGTCACGTTGTAGTCCGGCAGTCCAAGCTCGCCGGCGCTGGGCACATCCGGGAACGCCGGATTGCGCTTGGCACCTGCCATCATCAACGCCTTGATGCGTCCGCCCTTGATGTGGCCAGCGGAAGACCCCAGGCCGTCAAACATCATCTCGACGTCACCGGCGATCAATCCCTGCAGCGAAGGACCGGCGCCACGGTAGGGAATATGCGTGATGAAGGTCTTGGTCTGCTGCTTGAACAACTCACCCGCCAGGTGGTGCGAGGTGCCAGCGCCTGCGGATCCGTAATTGAGGCGGCCCGGATTCTTGCGCAGATGGTCCAGGAAGGCAGGAAAGTCGGCCACCGGCACCTTGCGCGGATTGACCACCAGCACCTGCGGCACACTGGCCAGCAGCATCAACGGCACGAAGTCCTTTTCGATGTCGTAGTCCAGTTTGGGATACATGGCCGGCGCAATTGCGTGGTGTACCGCACCCATGAACAGCGTATAACCATCGGGCGCGGCGCGTGCGGCTACACCGGCGCCCAGGGTACCGCCAGCTCCGCCGCGGTTATCGATCACCAGCGACTTGCCGGTGATACGGGCAAACTGTGCTGCCAGAGGACGCGCGAAAGCATCCGTTCCACCACCTGCAGGAAAAGGCACGACCAGCGTGACCGGCTTGCTGGGCCAGGTCGACTGCGCGCGCAGCCCGGTTGACGACAGCGCCAGTGAAGCACCTGCCAGGCCCAGCAGACTGCGCCTTTGAATCGAATCCGTCATTCAATGTCTCCTCGTAATTGTTAACCCACCTATCGACCATTCATCCTGGCGCAACGCGGCGCCTATTTACTGAAACTCCTGCTTGTCGTCGTGCGGGCCTTGCCCTGCAAGTTCCCGCCCCCGATTCACAGCCCCGCCTGCTGCCGGTCCATGCCCGAGCGGGTCAGGGCAACAGACCTTCGATCTCTGACGAAACCGGTATTTTGCCCTGTGCCATCTGCGCACGATGCCGGTCCAGCCGCTTGAGGTCGTAAAGATAATTCACCATCAGCGCACAAGACTGTTTGAGGCCTTTGGCCGAAGTGTCGGCAGCCCAGTTCAGGCGCTCGATGCGGGCACCGTTGCCCAGATGAAACCGGGCTACCGGATCAACCGGACGCTCGCCCTTGCCCACCTCCGTGAGGTAGCGTGCCGCGGCCTGCAGCAACAGTTTGCGCAGCGGTGATTTCTCTGCCAATTCCAGCGGCGCATCAAAGGCGGTCAGCAATGCTTCGGCCGTCACCTCGTCGAGCGCCAGCGCCTGCGCCAGTTGCTGGCGTTGCTTGGTCGTGGTCGTCTCCAGCAGCTTGCCGGTATTGCGCGTCAGCCACGCGCGCAGGCCCGGAATCGGCGACAGGGTTGCGAACCGCTTGAGCTTGGGAAACTCGGCCTGCAAGGCCTCGACCACCGTCTTGATCAGCGAATCGCCAAAACTCACTCCACGCAAGCCGGGCTGCGTATTGCTGATCGAGTAGAAGATCGCCGTCGTCGCCTTGCCCAGGTCGGAAGCCTTGGCTGCCTCGTCGAGCAGCGGCACCATGCTGTCGGCCATTTGATCAAGCAGGGCCACCTCGACGAAGATCAACGGCTCGTCCGGCATGCGGGCATGAAAGAAGCCGTAACAACGGCGGTCGCTGTCCAGCCGGTTCTTCACGTCGGCCCAGCTGCGGATGGCATGCACGGCCTCATACTTGATCAGCTTCTCGACCAGCGAGGCCGGTGAATCCCAGCTGATGCGGCGCAACTCCAGGAAAGCCACATCGAACCAGCTCGAGAACAGGCTCTCGAGTTCGGTATCGATCGGCACCAGCCATTTCTCGGTGCGCAACAAGGGCAGGATTTCGGCACGCAGATCCACCAGAAACCGCATGCCTTGGGGAAAACCGGCAAAACGCTGCAACAGCCGATACCGTGGTGACTCCAGCGCGTGGCGCAAGCGCAGTTCCGCCTGCCCGTGCTCGGCGCTGCCTTGTGTGGCCTCGTATTGCGTGCGCGCGGCCTGCACCACTACCGGGTCATGCGCAAAACGCTCGCTCAGCAGCAGCAGATAGTCCATGCGCTCGGGCACGGTGGCCTGGGCATAACCCCGGGCGATCTCGCTGGCACGGCGCGCCGCCTCGACCTCGCTGATCCGCCGGTCCACCACCGACTCCAGTTCGCCCAGAATGCGGCGCAATTCGCGCGGCGACAGGGCTTCATCGCCCTTGCGCACCACACCTTCTAGCCTCAGTGCCAGCGAACGCGGGCCACTGCGGGCAGCGACCGGCTTGGCGCCGTCGGTCACATCGCCGGTGGCAGACTGTGGCATCAAGCGCGCCACCTTGTCGCGGATCCATTTGCTTGTCGACATCTCGAAATTATCGGAAAGTCTAGCGTCGACGCGATACGGACTCGCCGGCCGCTGGCGGGAGCTTGTTCGTCGCGGCCCGGTTCCCGGCCCACCACCATAGTCCCATGCCGGCCAGAACCATCGGAACACAAAGCCACTGTCCCATGCTCATGCCCATCGACAGCAGCCCGAGGAAGTCATCGGGCTGGCGGAAGAACTCGGCGATGAATCGCAATATGCCGTATCCGATCAGGAACACGGCTGCGACTTGTCCGGTGGCGCGCTCCTTGCGCGCATACAGCCACAACACGACAAACAGCAGCAGGCCTTCGAGCAGGAACTGGTAGATCTGCGACGGATGCCGCGGCAGATCACCGGCGCCGCGAAACACCATGCCCCAGGGCAATGCCGGATCGCTCAATCTCCCCGGCAACTCACCGTTGATGAAGTTGCCCACCCGACCCGCGGCCAGCCCGGTCGGCACGCAGGGCGCCACGAAATCGGCCACCTGCCAGAACGGTCGTTTGCGCGACCATGCAAACCAGAGCATTGAAGCAATGACCCCGATCAGCCCGCCATGAAAACTCATGCCACCCTGCCAGACCGCAAATATCTCCAACGGATGCGACAGGTAATACGCCGGCTTGTAGAACAGGCAGTAGCCCAGGCGCCCTCCGAGGACGACACCGACCACGCCCAGAAACAGGATGTCCTCGACATCGCGCCGGCTCCAGGCCGAGTCGCCGACCATGGAGGCATAAGGCGGGTGTTGCAGCCGCCGTATGCCCAGCAGGATGAAAAGACCGAACGCGGCCAGGTAGGTCAGGCCGTACCAGTGGATGGCGACGGGGCCCAATTGCAGGGCAACCGGGTCAATTTGCGGATGGATCAGCATGGTCGGTATTGTGCACGGCACGCGCCGGCGGCCGGGCACTGCCAGTGCCAAAGCCGTCAATCCAGCCTGGTCGCGGGCAGTTCGACCGTTGCCGGCAACTGGCTGCGCACGAAAGCCACAAATCGGGCCAATGCTGGATTGCCGTTGTCTGGCGCCCACACCAGACGGGTCTCGCACCGGATGCTGGCGGCGCGCGCCGCCTTGCGCTGAATACGCAGATCGCGGTAACTGACGCCGGAGCGCTGGAACTGGCGCACGCTATGGGGAACCCACGCCACGCCCAGCCCGGCAGACACCAGATTGACAATGGTCTGCATCTGATTCGCCTCCTGGGCCACCTGCGGCACCGCGCCGGCGCCGTGGTACAGGCCAAAGATGGCATCGTGCATGGACGGTGCGATGCGGCGCGGGAAAATCACCAACGGCAATTCCAAGGCCTCCTGCAATGTGGGGGCGGCCGCCCTCTGCGCCAGCACATGATGGGCGGGCAGTGCCAGTGTCAGCGGCTCGGAGGCAACCAGCAGGCTGGCCCGATCGGCCGGCGCAAAACCAGGTGCATGCAGCACGAACCCGGCATCGATATCACCGCGGCCAAAGGCATCGGCCTGCACATCACCGGTGGCCTCGATCAGATTGAGCATCACCCGTGGATAACGCGCGCGAAACCCGCGTACCCATTGCGGCAAAAGCGTATATCCGACCGTGGACACAAAGGCCAGCCGCAACTGCCCGGCTTCACCGTCAGCCGCAGCGCGGCCAATGGCCGGCAAGGATTGTGCCCGGGCCAGCAGATCGAGCACCGGTGGCAACAAGGCGGCACCACCGGCGCTGAGCCGAACGCTGCGCTTGGTGCGCTCGAACAGCCGCACGTCCAGCAATGCCTCGAGCTGGGCGATGCCCTGCGTCAGCGGCGGCTGCGTCATGTGCAGCTTGCGCGCGGCGCGCCCGAAATGCAGCTCCTGCGCCACCGCCACGAACTGGCGCCACATGCGCAAGTCGATCGGCCTGTCATTCATATATATGCTGTGTGTATCAATGGGTGTCGAAAAGTATATTTGAACAGGCGATTGCCAGCGCGCATACTTCAAGGCTTGCGCGGCGGCGTCGGCTCAGGCAGTCAATGCAGCGCACTCCCACGTCAACTCCCGAGAGACCACCGCCATGGCAAACCCACCAAACCCGCTCAACAGCCGAAGCAAGAACATCACCGAAGGCAAGTCACGGGCTCCGAATCGCTCCATGTATTACGCGATGGGCTACGAACAGGGCGACTTCAATAAACCCATGATCGGCGTGGCCAACGGCCACAGCACGATCACGCCCTGCAACAGCGGCCTGCAAAAGCTGGCCGACGCCGCAATTGCCGGCATCGAGGAAGCCGGAGGCAACGCGCAGGTGTTCGGCACACCCACCATCTCTGACGGCATGGCCATGGGCACCGAAGGCATGAAGTATTCGCTGGTCAGCCGCGAAGTCATTTCCGACTGTGTCGAAACCTGCGTGCAAGGCCAGTGGATGGACGGCGTCGTCGTGGTCGGCGGTTGCGACAAGAACATGCCCGGCGGCATGATGGGCATGCTGCGTGCAAACGTGCCGGCCATCTATGTCTATGGCGGCACCATCCTGCCCGGGCACTTCAAGGGCCAGGATTTGAACATCGTCAGTGTGTTCGAGGCAGTCGGTCAAAACGCGGCCGGCCGCATGACTGACGAAGACCTGCTCGAGATCGAGCGTCGCGCCATTCCGGGCACCGGTTCCTGCGGCGGCATGTACACCGCCAACACCATGTCGTCCGCATTCGAGGCCTTGGGCATGTCGCTTCCGTACTCGTCCACGATGGCCAACCCGCACGACGAGAAGCTCCATTCGGCCAGGGAATCGGCCAAGGTGCTGGTCAAGGCCATTGGCCTGGGCCTCAAACCGCGCGATATCGTGACCCGCAAGGCGCTGGAAAATGCGGTTGCGGTCGTTATGGCAACAGGCGGTTCGACCAATGCCGTGCTGCATTTCCTGGCGATCGCCCATGCAGCGGAGGTGGACTGGACCATCGACGACTTCGAGATCGTGCGCAAACGCACTCCCGTGTTGTGTGACCTCAAGCCCAGCGGCAAATACCTCGCGGTCGACCTGCACAAGGCCGGCGGCATTCCGCAGGTCATGAAAACCCTGCTGGCAGCGGGATTGCTGCACGGCGACTGCATGACCATCAGTGGCCAGACCATCGCCGAAGTCCTCAAGGACATTCCGGATGTACCGCGCGCCGACCAGGACGTCATTCGGCCCATTGACAAGCCGATGTATGCCCAGGGTCACCTGGCCATACTCAAGGGCAACCTGTCACCCGAAGGCTGTGTGGCCAAGATCACCGGCTTGAAGAATCCGGTCATGACCGGCCCGGCCAAGGTATTTGACGATGAACAGTCGGCGCTGACTGCCATCCTTGCCAACAAGATCGTGGCCGGCGACGTGATGGTGCTGCGCTATCTTGGCCCCAAAGGCGGACCGGGCATGCCGGAAATGCTGGCACCCACTGGTGCCCTGGTCGGCCAGGGCCTGGGCGAATCGGTGGGCCTGATCACCGACGGCCGCTTCTCCGGCGGCACCTGGGGCATGGTGGTCGGGCACGTGGCGCCTGAGGCGGCTGCTGGCGGCAATATCGCGTTGATCGAGGAAGGCGACTCGATCACTATCGATGCCCACCAATTGCTGCTGCAACTCAACGTCGACGATGCGGAGATCGCCCGCCGCCGCACCTTGTGGAAGGCTCCGGCCCCACGCTACATGCGCGGCGTACAGGCGAAATTCGCGTTCAACGCAGCATCTGCCAGCAAGGGCGCCGTGCTCGACAACTATTGAGCCCCGGACAGTCCATGCCGCGCGTGCCTCGGCCGCGCGCCTGGCGTGGCCAACATTGACGGGCTTGCTCCGTGAGCGGCAGCAAAGGCTCAGCGCTTTCTGCGGATGCCGGTGCCGATGGCTTCCTTGTTGGCATCGATGCGTCGCTGCTTGCGCAGGTTTTCGCGCTCCATGGCCTTGCGCTTTGTGTAACCACTGGCGTCAGCCCAGTACCACCAAACGATGGCCAAGCCGAACGGTGCAAACACCGTCCACCAACTCCAAGCGGCGACCGGGCCCCATTCAAGGTACTTCATCGCCAGCAGGACAATCCCCAAACCCAGAAAATACATCAGGTTCTCCCAGAAATTCGACACATTTACTGACAAGGGGCGCCAATTGTGTTCACTACAATCGACCGCAAACACTGTAACCCAACCGAGAGGATGCCAATGAAGAATGCAAGCTGGGCCATTTTGGCCGCCGCCCTCGCCACTGCCCTGGCGGCGCCGGCGCAGGCCGACGAGGCGTTGGCAACAGCCAAGAACTGCATGAGCTGTCACAAGGTCGACAAGAAGCTGGTTGGCCCGAGCTACAAGGAAGTCGCCGCGAAGTACGCCGGTCAGGCCGGTGCAGTCGACAAGATTGCCGGCAAGATCATGAAAGGTGGCTCTGGCGTATTTGGCGCGGTCCCGATGCCGGCCAACACGCAGGTCAATGATGCCGAGGCCAAAAAGCTGGCGGCCTGGGTGCTGAGCCTGAAGTAATCCGGTCAAGGTATCGGCTCCCCGGTGCCTGAACCCGACGAGCCCGCCGGCATGCCGCGCGGGCTTTTTTCATGCCGATGTGGCAATCAGGCTGAACCTGCGGTCAGCGGGGCAATCACACCCGCTGAGAAATTTCCAGGAGGAACGCGCATGACAACCATCGATGCAACACCCAATCGACGCAAGGCCTTGCTGGCAACTTGTTGGTTGCCGCTTGTCGCAGCCTGGCCTGCAATGGCAACAGCCACCACCGCAGATGATGCCGAAAAAACGGCGTGGTTGGCGTTGCGCAATGGTGGCATTGCGCTGTTGCGCCATGCCGACGCCCCGGGCTACGGCGACCCGCCCGGATTTTCTCTTGCCAATTGCGGCACTCAGCGCAATCTGGGTGAACTCGGACGCGCACAGGCGATCCGTATCGGTGAACGGTTTCGCCAGCAAAAGGTGAAGGTCGGCAAGGTGCTGGCATCGCAATGGTGCCGCACCACCGATACCGCGCAGGCCGCATTTCCCGGCCAGGTCGAATCGGCAGCAGTGTTCAACTCCTTCTTTCAGGACCGCTCACAGGCGAATCCGCAAACCGATATGGCGCGGGCGCTGCTGCTGGCCTGGAACGGCCCGTCCGCCCTGGTCGTGGTTACGCATCAGGTCAACATCACCGCGTTGACTGATACCGTGCCAGCGTCCGGTGAAGGCATCGTGTTGCGCCGCGTCGGACAGGAACTGCGGTTGGTCGGTCGCATCCGACCCTGAGCCACTGAAGCGCCCCGGCCAGTGACAAGGTGCAGCCACACCCGCACTGAGCGGATGCAACAGCATTGCCATTTTCAGATCAGAGCTTTTCGGCCAGCTGATCCAGGATCCCGGGATTCTCCAGCGTTGAGGTGTCCTGCGTAATGGCCTCGCCCTTGGCGATGCTGCGCAGCAGGCGGCGCATGATCTTGCCGCTGCGGGTTTTGGGCAGGTTGTCGCCGAAACGGATGTCCTTGGGCTTGGCAATCGGGCCGATCTCCTTGGCCACCCAGTCGCGCAGTTCCTTGGCAATCTGCTTGGCTTCCTCGCCGGTCGGTCGGCTGCGCTTGAGCACGACAAAGGCGCAGATCGCCTCACCGGTGACGTCGTCAGGCCGCCCCACCACCGCCGCTTCGGCGACCAGGTCGGTTTTGGACACCAGCGCCGATTCGATCTCCATGGTTCCCATGCGGTGACCCGAGACGTTGAGCACATCGTCGATGCGGCCGGTGATCCGGAAGTAACCCCGATCCGCACTGCGTACAGCGCCGTCGCCGGCCAGGTAGGTCTTGCCACCCATCTCGGGCGGGAAATAGCTGGACTTGAAGCGTTCCGGATCATTCCAGATCGTGCGGATCATCGACGGCCAGGGGCGTTTGACGACCAGGATGCCACCGGTGCCGTTAGGCAAATCCTTGCCGGTTTCGTCAACGATGGCCACCATGATGCCCGGCAGCGGCAATGTGCAGCTGCCCGGTACCAGCGGCGTGGCGCCCGGCAGCGGCGTGATCATGTGACCACCGGTCTCGGTCTGCCAGAAGGTGTCGACAATAGGGCAGCGCTCGCCGCCGATATTGCGGTAGTACCACATCCAGGCTTCCGGATTGATCGGCTCTCCGACCGAACCCAGGATGCGCAGGCTGGTCAGATCCGAGCGCGCCGGATGCACTTTTTCGTCACCTTCGGCTGCCTTGATCAAGGATCGGATCGCGGTGGGTGCGGTGTAGAAGATCGAGCACTTGTGCTTCTCGATCATCTGCCAGAAGCGGCCGGCATTGGGCCAGGTCGGAATGCCTTCAAAAATGATCTGTGTGGCGCCTGCAGCCAAAGGCCCATAGGCCACGTAGGTGTGACCGGTGATCCAGCCGATATCGGCGGTGCACCAGAACACGTCCTCGGGGCGCAGGTCGAAAGTCCAGTCCATGGTCAGCTTGGCCCACAGCAGATACCCGCCGGTGGAATGCTGCACCCCCTTGGGCTTGCCTGTCGAGCCGGACGTGAACAGGATGAACAGCGGATGCTCGGCCGACACCGGCACCGGCGCGCACTGCTCCGATTGGCCCTTGATCGCCTCGGCAAATGTGATGTCGCGCCCGGCCACCATGTTGCAGGCGGACTGTGTGCGCTGGTAGACGAAGACGGTCTTGATCGATTCGCAACCGCCCATGGCCAGGCCGTCATCAACGATGGCTTTGAGCGGCAGTTCCTTGCCACCGCGCATCTGGTAGTTGGCCGTGACCACGGCCACGGCGCCGGCGTCGATGATGCGTTCCTGCAAGGCCTTGGCCGAAAAGCCGCCGAACACCACGCTGTGGGTTGCGCCGATGCGGGCACAGGCCTGCATTGCCACCACCCCTTCGAGCGTCATTGGCATGTAGATCAGCACGCGGTCGCCCTTGCCGATGCCCTTGGCCTTGAGCGCATTGGCAAACTGGCTGACACGGGCCAGAAGTTCCTTGAACGTGGTGTGGGTCACCGCACCGTCGTCGGCCTCGGTGATCACGGCCACCTTGTTTTCGACCGCCGTGCCCATGTGCTTGTCCAGGCAATTGGCACTGGCATTGAGCTCGCCGTCGGCAAACCACTGGTAGAACGGCGCATTTGACTCGTCGAGCGTTTGCGTGAATGGCTTGTCCCAGACCAGATTTTCGCGCGCCAGCCGGGCCCAGAATCCTTCGTAATCACGCGCCGCCTCCGCACACAGGGCGTCGTAACTTGCCATGCCGGAAACACGAGCGGCTTTGACGATGGCGTCGGAGGGTTCAAACACCCGGTTTTCAACCAGAACGGACTCTATGGAACTCATCGCGTGATCTCCTTTTATGGGCTGCATCTTGATTCTTGACTGACTCGACTGTGTCGCACGCCTCTTACAAGGCACTGACGCGGCGATCGCGAGCCAGCCAGGCCCTTGAGACTGACGGGTGAAACAGCCCGGCAACCTACAATGACTCCCGTCCACTTTATACCCTCCTGCCGCATGCGTGATCCCGCCAAGCAACCACCACCCGGCATTGCGCCGCTATCCAAGCTGATCTTTGCGAGTCGCTGGCTGCAGTTGCCGCTGTACCTGGGCCTGATCGCGGCCCAGGCGGTTTATGTGTTCCAGTTCTGGATTGAACTGGTGCATCTGCTGGAGGCCGCGTTCGGCAACCAGAACGCGCTGCAGGCACTGGTCACCAGTACCGGTTACAGGGCAGACTTTGAAGTCAAGTCGCTCAATGAAACTGTATTGATGCTGGTGGTTCTGGCGCTGATCGATGTGGTGATGATCTCCAACCTGCTGATCATGGTCATCGTCGGAGGTTACGAGACCTTTGTCAGCCGCATGAACCTGCAGTCGCATCCGGACCAGCCCGAGTGGCTCAGCCATGTCAACGCGTCGGTGCTCAAGGTCAAGCTGGCGACGGCCATCATCGGCATCTCGTCGATCCATCTGCTCAAGACCTTCATCAATGCAGCGAACTACGACGTCAAGGTGCTGATGTGGCAAACCATCATCCACATCGTGTTTCTGTTGTCGGCCATGGCAATCGCCTACACCGACCGGCTGATGGCGCACAGCGGCAAACCGGCGGCCGGCGGCGGACACTGAAAGCGCCTTTTTGAATCGGCATCGCTGCCGCACAGGCGGCGTTTGTCAGCGTTGGGGCTGGGCCTCGTTTGCGGGTTTGGCGCGTGAGGGCACCTGCAGATGCAGCGCTGCCATGGCCATCAAATTGGCCGACACCGGCGCGGTGACGAAAAGGAACAAGGTGATCAGCAACTCGTGCACGGCCGGCTCGCCACGCGCCCAGCTCAACAGCATGCTGGCCAACAGTACACCCCCAACGCCCAGCGTGGTGGCCTTGGTTGGCGCATGCAGGCGCATGTAGAAGTCGGTAAAGCGCACCAGCCCGATCGCGCCTACCAGCGCAAAACTGCCCCCCACCACCAGCAGGAAGGCCGCCAGCCATTCGATCCACAACGCGTAAGTGGTTTCCATTGCCGCTCCTATTCGATCACGTCGCCACGCGTCACGTAACGCGACAACGCCACTGTCCCGACAAACCCCAGCATCGCCACGATCAAGGCCGCCTCGAACACGATGATGGTCTGCCAGCGCACACCCAGCAGGATCACGAGTGCGACCACGTTGATATAAAGAGTGTCCAGGGCCAGGATCCGGTCCGGCATGTCCGGCCCGCGCAACAGCCGCCAGCCGCACAATCCCATGGCCAGCGCAACGGCCAGCGTCGCATAGTCAAGTGCCCACGACAGAATCATCCCAGTATCTCCCCCAACGGCTTCTCGTACCGCTCCTTGATCTGCGCCGCCATGGCGGGCACGTCATCGCAGTCCAGCGCGTGGACCAGGATCATCCGGCGCTGCTCGTCGACGATGCAGGACACCGTCCCCGGCGTCGTCGTGATGATCGTGGCCAGCAAGGTGATGGCCGTCGGATGCCGGATATCGAGCGCAATCGGCACCCAGGCCGGCTTCGGACTGGAAGTTGGCGACATCACGATGCGCGCCACCGCGATGTTGGACACAATGATGTCCCACAACACGATGAAGGCCAGGCCCAGCGCAACGCGCCAGCTTCGGATCTTGAGCCGTTCACCCAGGAATCCGTCCACCAATTGCGGCAGTCCCCAGCCCAGTACGAATGCGGTCATGAGTTGCGCCACCGCCAGGCTCTGCTGCAGCATCAGCCAGCCCAATGCCAGAACCACGGACAACACCGGATGTGGCCATACACCACGTGACTTCATCGGGTGCCTCCACTCTTGCCGGTATAGGGTCTGGCGGTGCGCGCATCCAGGCCGCCCTGCTCACCCAGCACCGCATTCGCATAGGCCCTGCGATCGAGCAGTTGATCCGCCGCGGCCGCCGTGTAGCGCTGCAGCGGCGCAGCGAATACGCTCATGGCAACACTCATGGCCAGCAGGAATGCCGTGGCCGTCAACAGCGGCGCACTGGCACCTGACGCACCCGACGGCATGTCGGTGCGTACATGCCAGAACAAGGTGCTGCCCGCGCGCGCCAAACCCAGCAACGACAAAAATCCGGCCAGCAGCACGATGGTCCAGACCAGACTCGCATGCACATGGGCGATGGATGCCTGCAGCAACATCAGCTTGCCGATGAAACCCGGCAGGGGAGGCAAGCCGACACTGGAAGCTGCGGCCAGCAACATCATCAAGCCCAGCAGCGCGGGTTGCGCCACCGGTGACGCCGGCTCGATGCGGCTGCCGACCTCACCTCGTTGTGCCGCCACCAGTTCGACCAGCAGAAACAGTCCGGCCACCGTCAAGGTACTGTGCGCCATGTAGTACAGCGCGGCCGACCAGGCCGGGGCGCCAAACAGTCCGATCGCCATCAGGATGGTTCCGACCGACGCAACCGTCAGCCAGGCCACCAGGCGCGGCAAGGTGTGCGCCGCAAGCAAACCCAGCACACCGATGGCGCTGGTGAGCACGGCGAGTGGCAACAACAGCGGTTCGACCAGCAGCGAAGACGCGCCCGCCTCCGCGCCGAAGATCACGCCGTGTACGCGCCAAATGGCGTAAACGCCAACCTTGGTCATGATGGCAAACAAGGCTGCCACCGGCGCTGACGCCGCAGCATAGGTCGCCGGCAACCAGACCGACAAGGGTGCCAGCGCCGCCTTGAAGCCGAACACCACCAGCAACAGCAAGGCCGCGACCTGCAACACGATCGCGTCCGGGCCGGTAACCAGCGGCACCCTCAGCGCCAGGTCCGCCATGTTCAACGTACCGGTCAACGCATACAACAAGGCCAGTCCGATCAGGAACAGCGCCGACGCACTCAGGTTGAGCACGACGTAGTGCACACCGACGCGCAGCCGCTCGCGCCCCAGGCCATGGAGCATCAGTACATAACTGGCGATCAGCAGCACCTCAAAGAACACGAACAGATTGAACAGGTCACCCGTGACGAAAGCGCCGTTGAGCCCCATCAGCTGGAACTGGAACAGGGCATAGAAGTAACGCCCATGGCCGGCCCAACCCCCACTGGCGTACAGCAGTACCGGTAACGCAACCAGCGAGGTCAGCAACAGCATCATGGCCGAGAGCCGATCTATCACCAGCACGATGCCAAATGGGGCCGGCCACTCGCCCATGCGGTAAACCATCAGCGCACCGTCGGCCGCCTGCAGCATCAACTCGATTGCGATGATCAGGCCCAGCAGTGCCGAGCCGATCGCAACCCTGGCGGACAGTGTCGGCCGGCTCAGGTGGTGCGCGCTGCCGTCGTGGTCGCCGATCAGCAGCAACAACACCGCTGTGACCGCCGGCAACAATACCGGTAGCACCGGCAGTTGGTCGATCAGGTCCATGCTCACGACGTGCGCTCCTGCCCTGGCTCAACACCATCGACCTGGTCCGTGCCCGACTCATGGTGGCTGCGCAAGGCCAGCTCGATAATGAAGCCGGTAGTGGCAAATCCGATCACGATCGCGGTCAGCACCAGGGCCTGCGGCAAGGGATCGGCAATCTGCACGCCACCGTTTCCGACGATGGGTGGCGCATTACTCCACAGTCGCCCCATGGCAAAGATGAATACATTGACGGCATAACCGAGCACCGTCAGGCCCAACACCACCGGAAAAGTCCGCCCGCGCAGCATCAGCCAGATGCCGCAGGCTGTGACCCAACCTATGCCGGTGGCCACCAGAAATTCCATGCTTGGCATCATGATGTGTGCTCCTTGCTGGCCGCACCCAGAACCGACAGCATCAGCATCGTCGCGCCCACCACGGTGATATAGACCCCCAGATCGAACAGGGCCGCGGTCGCCAGCGGCAACTCGCCCAGAACCGGAACCACCGGATGCCCGGCCGCACTGGTCAGGAACGGCCGACCAAACGCAAACGCGCCGACACCGGTCAACCAGGCGATGCCCAGGCCCGCGCCAATCCAGCGGGTGTAACGACGCCCCTGGGCCGAGTGCAGCAAGAAATCGGCGCGCTCCTGGCCCAGCGCCATGTATTGCAGGACCAGCGCCACACCCGTCACCAGGCCCGCGATGAACCCACCACCAGGCATGTTGTGGCCGCGCCAGTAGATGTAAACCGATGCCACCAATGCCAGTGGCATCACGAGCCGGGCCGCCATGCGCAGCATCAACGGCTCCTGCTGGAACGACCAGCGCCTGCCCTCGCCGTCCTGCGTGGGCTTGCGCACGCGCCATCCCGACAGCAGCGCCAGCACGCCGACCGCGGCAATTCCCAGCACGGTGATCTCGCCGAAGGTGTCGTAACCGCGGAAATCGACCAGGATCACATTGACCGCATTTGCGCCGCCGCCCTTGGGCACGGTGTTCTCCAGAAAATACCAGGAGATC
>JBKJRR010000525.1:0-14219 GCA_046594635.1 Burkholderiaceae bacterium | reverse complement strand
GGCCGTGCGCCGTATCGACGACGATGGCGTCGACGCCGGCGCGCACCAGAGCCTCGACACGCTCCTCGGTGCCCTCGCCTACACCCACCGCCGCACCCACACGCAACTTGCCTAATGCGTCGCGCGCGGCGTTCGGAAAACTGGTCTGCTTGGTGATGTCCTTGACAGTGATAAGGCCCTTGAGTTCGAAGGCATCGTTGACCACCAGCAATCGTTCGAGCTTGAACTTGTTGAGCAGCGCCTTGGCTTCCGCCAGCGTGGTGCCGTCGGGCACGGTGACCAGCTTCTCGCGCGGTGTCATGATGGAGCTGACCGGCGCGTCATAACGGGTCTCGAAGCGCAAATCCCGGCCGGTGATGATGCCGACCACCTTGCCGCCATCACAAACCGGAAAGCCGGACACGCCAAGTTGCTCCGACAGGTCCATCACCTGGCGCACGGTATGGGTCGGGGTGACGGTCACAGGGTCACGCAGAACGCCCGATTCATAGCGTTTGACCTTGGCCACCTGGGCCGCCTGCTCCTTGGCCGTCAGGTTCTTGTGCACGATGCCCATACCGCCCTCCTGGGCGATGGCAATGGCCAATCGCGCCTCAGTGACGGTGTCCATCGCGGCCGAAACCAAAGGCAGGTTCAGCCGGATGTTGCGCGAGAAGGAAGTTGCGAGGGAAGTGTCCTTTGGAAGGACTTGGGAGAACGCCGGAACCAACAACACATCGTCGAAGGTCAGCGCTTTGCCGAGCAGGCGCATGTCAAAGCTCCAAATGAGGAATTGTACCCGTCGCCAGCACCCGTCTTCGGCGGTAAACTGCGCCCATGCAGCTGTTTCGCACACTTTTCATCGCCACTCTGAGTCTTGCCTGCCTGACGGTCCAGGCGCAGGCGCAGTGGCAGTGGGTCGACAACGCCGGGCGCAAGGTCTACAGCGACCAGCCACCACCATCGGACATCCCGGTCAAGAACATCCTGAAGCAACCCGGCAAGGCGGCGAGCCTGACGATCGCGCCCGCCGCGCCTGCATCGGCCGGCGCGGCAGCGGTGCCACAGTTGTCGGCCGAGGACAAGGAACTCGTGGCGAAGAAGAAAAAGGCCGAGGCCGACGCCCTGGCGCGCATCAAGGAAGAGTCAGACAGTCTGGCCAAGATCAAGGCCACGAACTGCGAGAAGGCCAGGGTCAATCAGACCTTGCTCGATTCCGGCGTGCGCATGGCGGTGACCAATGCCAAAGGCGAGCGCGAGTTTCTCGATGATGCGGCGCGCATGAGCGAGGCGCAACGCACGCGCGCCGCCATAGATTCCAATTGCAAATAAATCAGGGATTCGCCCGCGTGCGCGCGGCGAATATCCCCTGCGACGGCTGTCCGTCACGACAACCAGTTCAATAACCTGCCTTGGAGCCCGGTCGGCGGCGTGCAAACAAACCCGCGCTACGTGCCCCTTGCGCCTCGAATCGCGAGCGACGCGCCACTTTGGGGTCGACCCGCAACTGCCGATAGATTTCGACCCGATCGCCCGGTTGCACTGGTCGATCGGGCCCGGTCTTTTTGCCCCAGATACCCAATGCGACACCTGCCTTGGCCAGATCCGGGAACTGGTCCGGAAATCCGCTCGCAAGCAAGACATCCATGACCGTGGCAACGTCGGCGACCTGGATTTCCACCTCGTACACCTGACGGGGCTCGGGGGAATACACCACGGTGACCGAACGCAACTTGTCAGCCGCCATACACCTGTCCAGCGCGCTTGACGAAGGCATCGACCAGCGAGCCGGCGATACGGTCGAACACCGGCCCAACCAACTTGCCCAGCGTAGCATTGTCGAAACCGTAGTTCAGATTGAGCTCGACACGGCAGGCGCGCTGGCTGCCATCTCCCAACGCCACAAAACGCCAGTGGCCATCGAGGCGTGAAAATGGTCCTCTGACCAATTCCATGTCGACCGCTCGCGCATGTATATGGGTGTTGCGCGTGGTGAAGGTCTGCCGGACCGCACCAAGGGCGATACCCACCTCGGCGGTCATCCCGCCATCATCTTCATCGAGCACGCGCGCGTGGTCACACCAGGGAAGAAACTGCGGATACGATGCCACATCGGTGACGAGCGCATACATTTCCTCAGGGTGGTACCAGATCAGAACCGACTTGCTGACTGTTTTCATAGAATGCAGGACTGCGCAGGATTGTAGACAAGCCTTGTTCGCACGATCGACAACCCCATCTTGCATCCATGGCAAAAAAATCAGAATCCACCGCGCAAAAGCCCGCACGCATCGCCGACAACAAAAAGGCGGCCTACAACTACTTCTTTGAAGAACGCTTCGAGGCCGGTCTCGCGCTCGAGGGCTGGGAGGTCAAATCACTGCGCGCCGGCAAGGTCCAGCTCACCGACGGCTATGTCGTGATCCGCAATGGCGAACTGTTTCTGATCGGGTGCCAGATCAACCCGCTGGGAACCGCCTCGACACATATCAGCCCGGACACGGTGCGTACCAAGAAGCTGCTGATGCACAAGGAAGAGATCAAGCGGCTGATCGGCAAAGTGGAGCAGAAAGGTTATACGCTGGTGCCGATCAACCTGCACTGGAAGGCCGGCAAGGTGAAGTGCGACATTGCGCTGGCCAAGGGCAAGGCCGAACATGACAAGCGGGACGTCATCAAGGACCGTGAGGGCAAGCGCGAAGTGGAGCGGGCGATGAAGACCCGCCACAAGTAACCCGCCGGGCCGATAGCCAAACGCAACGGGCCTTGGTTCAGATCGATTCGCGACCCGCACGCTTGCGTTCGTGCTCCTTGAGATGGCGCTTGCGCAATCGAATGCTCTTGGGTGTGATCTCGACGAGTTCATCTTCCTCGATGAACTCCACTGCGTATTCCAGCGTGAGCTGGATCGGTGGCGTGATCTTGATCGCATCTTCCTTGCCGCTGACACGGAAGTTGGTCAGCTGCTTCATGCGCACCGCATTGACGATCAGATCGTTGTCGCGGGTGTGGATGCCGACGATCATGCCCTCATACACCGGGTCACCCGCCTTGACAAACATGCGGCCACGGTCATCGAGCTTGCCCAGCGCATAGGTTACGATCTCACCGTCGTCCATGCTGATGAGCACACCACTCTTGCGGCTTTCGATGTCGCCACGGTAAGCCTCGTATCCGTCAAAGATGTTGCTTGCTAGGCCCGTGCCGCGCGTCAGGTTCAGGAATTCGTTCTGAAAGCCGATCAGGCCCCGCGCCGGAATGCGGTATTCCAGGCGAACCCGGCCTCGGCCATCCGGTTCCATGTTGACCAGATCACCTCTGCGCAGGCCCAGCGCCTGCATCACACCACCCTGGTGGCCTTCTTCGATGTCCACCGTCAGCATTTCGATAGGCTCATGCTTGTCGCCATCGACCAGGCGGAACACCACACGCGGCTTGGACACGGCCAGCTCGTAGCCTTCACGGCGCATGTTTTCCAGCAAGATGGTCAGGTGCAACTCGCCGCGGCCGCTGACCTCGTAGATACCGTCTTCGTCGGTATCGACGACGCGCAGCGCCACATTGGCCTGTAATTCGCGGTCCAGACGATCGCGCAACTGGCGGCTGGTGACGAACTTGCCTTCGCGACCCGCCAACGGCGAGTTGTTGACACAAAAGTTCATCGTCAGCGTGGGCTCGTCGATCGAGAGCATCGGCAACGGGGCCGGATTGACCGGATCGGTCAGCGTCACGCCGATACCCACCTGCTCGATGCCGCTGACCAGCACGATGTCACCAGGACCCGCGTCGATGGCGGCAATACGCTCCAGGCCTTCGAACTTCAGGATCTGTTGCACCTTGGCCTTGCTCGCCTTGCCTTGTGCACCTTCCATCACCAGCACTTCCTGGTTGACACGCAAGGTGCCCTGGCTGATGCGGCCTACGCCAATGCGCCCGACATAGGTGGAATAGTCCAGGGAGCTGATCTGCAACTGCAGCGGTGCGGCAGGATCGCCCTTGTTGGACGGAACATGCGAGAGCACGGTGTCAAACAGCGGCGCCAGGTCCTTGCCCCATTGCTCGCCAGCCGCGCCCTCCTCCAGCGCGGCCCATCCATTGAGACCGGACGCATACACCACCGGGAAATCGAGTTGTTCCTCGGTCGCGCCAAGTTTGTCGAACAGATCGAAAGCGGCGTTGATCACATAGTCGGGCCGGGCGCCCGGGCGATCGACCTTGTTGACGACCACGATCGGCTTGAGACCCAGCGCCAGTGCCTTCTTGGTCACGAAACGGGTCTGTGGCATAGGTCCTTCGACCGCATCGATCAGCAGCATCACGCCATCCACCATCGACAGGGCGCGCTCCACCTCACCACCGAAATCTGCATGGCCGGGGGTGTCGACAATATTGATGTGCGTGTCCTTCCAGTCCACGGCACAGTTCTTGGCCAGGATGGTGATGCCGCGTTCCCTTTCCAGGTCATTGCTGTCCATCACCCGCTCGGCAACCTTTTCGTTCGCGCGGAAGGTTCCACTCTGGCGCAGCAGCATGTCCACCAGAGTGGTTTTGCCGTGGTCGACGTGGGCAATGATGGCGATGTTGCGAATCTGTTTGTAGCTCATGGTTCTCTTTTCAAGTAATCGGGTTTGACGCAGCTCGCGCAAGAATCTGTTCTATATCGGTCGGGCTCAGCAATCGGTCGGGTATCAGTTCACCGGCCACCACATGGGCGGTTCCCAGCAACGCATGGGGGTGAAGTCCGAACACGGCGACTTGCGGGTTGTCGGGCCACTTACCTCGTCGGCGCACACCGCTGAGGAATCGTCCTGCGTCTTCGGGCTCAAGCAAAATCTGCCCGTGGCCGGCCAGCAAATCCTCGACTGGACGCAGCGCTTGCAAGCGCTCTTCGTCGGGCCACGCTTCAATTTGTTCCAGCGTCACAGATTCGGCGATGTTGAAGCCGCCGGTCTCGACGCGGCGCAACAGCGTCAGGTGCGCCCCACAACCCAGGGCCTCGCCAATGTCTTCTGCCAAACTGCGAATATAGGTGCCCTTGCTGCAACGCACCTGCAAACGCAGCGTCTGCATTTCGCCATCGGTGACCAGCGCGAGCGTCAGTTCGCGGATATGTACAGTGCGCGCCTCGCGCTCCAATACGATGCCGGCCCGCGCGTATTCGTACAGGGGACGACCGTCTTTTTTCAGTGCACTGTGCATCGGAGGAACCTGGCGAATCTCGCCCTCGAACTGCGCACGCACCCGCTCCAGATCAGCTGCGCCCACCTGCACAGGCCGGCGTTGCAATATCTCGCCTTCCGCATCACCTGTGCTCGTTGTGGCACCCAGCAAGGCAATGGCCTCATATGACTTGTCGGCGTCGAGATGCAACTGGCTGAATTTGGTAGCGGCGCCAAAACACAGCGGCAACACGCCGGTAGCCAACGGATCCAGCGTGCCGGTATGGCCAGCCTTCTCGGCGCGCAGCAACCACTTCACCTTCTGCAAGGCCTGGTTGCTGGACAGTCCGAGCGGCTTGTCGAGCAGCACCAGTCCGTGCACTGGCCGGCGCACGACTTTGCGGCTGTTTGACGCTTGATCCAATCTGATTCCCATACGCTGGCTCTGACGGACAGCGCCCAATCGGAATTGGAAACTGACCGGTCTTGATCAGTCCTCGTTCTTGGAACGCGAGGCAACTGCCTGCGCGATCAACGCATTCATGTCGGCCGCACGCTCGGTGGTGCGATCGAACACGAAATGCAGGGTGGGCACGGTGTGGATGTGCAGGCGCTTGAACAATCCGGCGCGCAGGAAACCGGCAGCCTGGGTCAGCCCGGCCTGGGTTGTCACCGGATCACCCTGCAGCAAGCTGAAAAACACCTTGGCATGCGCATAGTCAGGGGTGACCTCAACTGCCTGGATCGTCACCATGCCTACCCGCGGATCCTTCAACTCACGCGCGATCAGCTCTGTCAGATCGCGCTGGATCTGATCGGCCACCTTGAAGGCGCGGTTGGGGGTTGCGGATTTGCGCACCATGTCGATATCGTCAGCCGGGCCAAGCTCCGCTTACAGCGTACGCGCCACTTCGCGGATTTCGAAGAACTCCAGCTGATCACCTTCCTGGATGTCGTTGTAGTTCTTGATGTTCAAACCACATTCGAAACTTTCCTTGACTTCGCGCACGTCGTCCTTGAAACGCTTGAGCGAATCGAGTTCGCCGGTGTAAATGACCGTGTTGTCGCGCAGCAGACGCAGACGTGCAGCGCGGCGAACCACACCCGCGGTAACCATGCAGCCCGCGATCGACCCGATCTTGCTGACCTTGAACACCTGGCGGATCTCGGCAGTACCGATGACCTCTTCCTTCTTGTCCGGCGTCAGCATGCCCGACATCGCAGCCTTCAAATCATCGACGGCGTCGTAGATGATGTTGTAGTAACGAATGTCGACACCGTTGTGCTCGGCCAGCTTGCGCGCGCCGGCATCAGCACGGGTGTTGAACCCGATGATGACCGCCTTGGAGGCAATCGCCAGATTGATGTCGGACTCGGTCACGCCACCCACAGCCGCGTAGACCAGTTGCACCTTGATCTCGTCGGTCGAGAGCTTGAGCAGGCTTTGTCCCAGCGCCTCCTGTGAGCCCTGAACGTCGGCCTTGATGATGATAGGCACGGTCTTGACCTCGCCTGCTGACAAGTCGGAGAACATGTTCTCGAGCTTGGCTGCCTGCTGCTTGGCCAGTTTGGTATTGCGGAAGCGACCGGCACGGTAAGTGGCGATCTCGCGCGCCCGGCGCTCGTCCGGCAGCACCATGAACTCGTCGCCCGCTTGCGGCACTTCGGTCAAACCCTGAATTTCGACCGGAATTGACGGGCCTGCCGTTTTCACCGGCTTGCCGTTTTCGTCCAGCATCGCACGAACCTTGCCGTAGGTCGAGCCGGCGAGCACGATATTGCCGGTCTCCAGCGTGCCGGACTGCACCAGCACCGTCGCGACCGGGCCGCGACCCTTGTCCAACCGCGCCTCGATGACCAGGCCCTTGGCCATGGCTTGCACCGGCGCCTTGAGTTCGAGAATTTCAGCCTGCAGCAGCACCTGCTCCAGCAGCGCGTCAATGCCTTCGCCGGTCTTCGCAGACACGTGCACAAAAGGCGAATTGCCGCCCAGTTCTTCGGGAATGACCTCTTCCGAGACCAGTTCGTTCTTGACCCGCTCGGGGTTGGCACCCTGCTTGTCGATCTTGTTGATCGCCACCACCAGCGGCACATTGGCGGCCTTGGCATGCTTGATGGCTTCGCGCGTCTGCGGCATCACGCCGTCGTCGGCTGCAACCACCAGAATCACGATGTCGGTTGCCTTGGCACCCCGTGCACGCATGGCAGTGAACGCCTCGTGACCGGGGGTGTCCAGGAACGACACCACCCCACGCGGAGTCTCCACATGGTAGGCCCCGATGTGCTGGGTGATACCGCCGGCCTCGCCTGCTGCAACCTTGGTCGTACGGATGTAATCGAGCAAAGAGGTCTTGCCGTGGTCTACGTGACCCATGACAGTGACCACTGGCGCGCGCGGCAACGCTTCGCCCTCGACTTCCCCGGTGTCCAGGTCAGTGAATGCCTCCGGATCGTCCAGCGCCGCGACGATAGCCGTGTGGCCCATCTCCTCGACGACGATCATGGCAGTGTCCTGGTCCAGCGGCTGGTTGATGGTGACCATCTGGCCCAGCTTCATCAGGTGTTTGATGACCTCGGACGCCTTGATCGCCATCTTGTGCGCCAACTCGGACACGGTGATGGTCTCGGGCACATGCACTTCCAGCACGCGAATTTCAACGGGCGCCGACGATGTACGGTCATCATGGCCGCCACGGTCATGGCTGCCGCGACGCCCGCGAGGGCCAGCGCGCCAGTTGCCACCACGCCCCGCACCAGTATCACCCCGGGTCGGAATCGCCTTCTTCTTGGACGGATCACCGGCCCAGCTGCTCGACAACTTGGCTGATTTGACTTCCTTGCCGGCACCAGCTACGCCTGCCCCCTGGCCTGGCGTCGTACCCGCTGGCTTGGCCCGCGCCACAGCGCTGCCCACGGCAGGCTTGTGCAGGGTGCCCTTGGCCGCAACCTTGGGCTCCTCCGGTTTCTTGGCAATCTGCACCGACTTGGGTGTTGCCATCATCACGCGGATGGCTGCGGCTTCGGCTTCGGCCTTGCGCCGGCGATCGCCAAGATCGGCCGCTTTCACGGCATCGGCGTCGGCACGTGCCTTGGACTCGGCCGCGACCTTCTGGGTGGCCTCGGCGCGGGCCTTTTCGTGTGCCTTCGCCGCGGCATCCTCCGATGCGCGATCGTCTGGAGCACCTTCGGTCACCGGCTCCTTTTTCTTGCTGCTGGCGGCGGCTGCAACAGCGGCGGCACTCGCTGCAGCGGCCTCGGCCGCAGCGCGCGCCTGGGCTTCCTGCTCCTCGCGCTGTTGGCGCTTTTGCGCCAGGTCTTCTTCCTGGCGGCGGATCAGTTCTGCCTGCCGGCGCGCTTCTTCTTCGCGCCGCGCCAATTCGACATGGTCCACTGCCGGCTCGGCCGGTGCTTGCGCAGGCTCCGCAGCCGGAGACTCAGGTACGCCATCCAACCCGTCATCGCGCCGGATGAAGGTACGCTTCTTGCGCACTTCGACCTGAATCGTGCGCGCCTTGCCCGACGCATCCGCCTGCTTGATCTCGGTGGTCGACTTCTTGACCAGCGTGATTTTCTTGCGCTCCGAAGAGGTACCGTGCGCGGTGTGCAGGTAGTTGAGCAAGCTGTGCTTGTCTGAATCCGTCAGTGCATCACTCGCGGCAGCTTTGGGCACACCAGCGGCCTTGAGCTGCTCGAGCAGAGTTGTGGTGGATTTCTTGAGTTCGTTGGCAAACTCGGCGACTGTCGTACTGGACATATTCTGTGCTACCTCTAGTTCGGCATAACAAGCCTTGTGGGCGATTGCTAGCCATCACTCAAACTGCGTTGACATGACCGATCACTCTTGCGAGGCGGCTTCATCGGTAAACCAATGTTCGCGCGCCTTCATGATCATGGTCTTGGCCTCGTCCTCGGACTGACCCGTGATTTCGGTGAGTTCGTCCACGGCCAGATCGGCCAGGTCGTCGAGGGTGTGGACACCTTTGTCCGCCAGCTTACCGATCAGTTCGGCATCCAGCCCCTCGAGCTCGCGAAGATCCTGCGACACCTCGTCGACATTTTCTTCATGGGCGATTTCCATTGTCAGCAGGGCATCCTTGGCACGGTTGCGCAGTTCATGCACCGTATCCTCATCGAAACTCTCGATTTCAAGCATCTCCTGCAGCGGCACATAGGCCACCTCCTCCAGGCTGGTGAAGCCCTCGGAAATCAGGATGTCGGCGATTTCCTCGTCCACATCCAGCTTTTCCATGAACAGCTGGCGGCCGGTGCTGACTTCGTCCGCAACCTTTTGCGCCGACTCGTTGGCGTCCATGATGTTGATCTTCCAGCCAGTCAGTTCGGACGCCAGACGCACGTTCTGACCACCGCGGCCAATGGCGATGGCGAGGTTTTCCTCGTCGACCACCACATCCATCGCATCGCGCTCTTCATCCACGACGATCGAGGACACATTGGCCGGTGCCAGGGCGCCGATCACGAACTGGGCCGGATCCTCGCTCCAGAGCACAATGTCCACACGCTCGCCGGCCAGCTCGTTGGTCACGCCGTTGACGCGGGTGCCGCGCACGCCAACGCAGGTGCCGATCGGATCGACCCGCTTGTCATGCGACAACACCGCGATCTTGGCGCGCGAACCAGGGTCGCGAGCGCAGGATTTGATTTCCAGCAGACCTTGCTCGATTTCCGGCACCTCGGTGCGGAACAACTCCATCATGAACTCAGGTGCCGAACGCGACAGGATGATCGGTGCGCCGCGCAGCGTCAGGTCGACTTCCATGATCATGGCCCGGACCCGGTCGCCCGAGCGCAGGTTCTCTTTCGGAATCATTTCGCTGCGGCGCAAACGCCCTTCGACTCGGCCGCTCTCGACAATGATGTCGCCCTTGTCCATGCGCTTGACGGTGCCGACAAAAATCTTGTCGCCACGTGACATGAAGTCGTTGAGCAGCATTTCGCGCTCGGCGTCGCGGATCTTCTGCAGGATGACCTGCTTGGCCGCCATCGCACCAATGCGTCCGATCGGCACGGACTCGACGGCCTCCTCGATGTACTCGTCCACCTCGATGTCGGGAATCTGTTCCTGTGCTTCAAACAGCAGGATTTCCTGATCCGGCAACTGCAGGCCGGCCTCGCTGGGCACCACATGCCAGCGGCGGAAGGTTTCGTAACTGCCGGTATCGCGATCGACGGCGACACGAATGTCGACTTCGCCGGAGAACAACTTCTTGGTCGCCTGTGCCAGCGCGGCTTCGACCGCCGCGTACACGACATCGCGTTCGACGCTTTTTTCGCGCGAGATGGCTTCCACCAACATCAACATTTCCCGATTCATGTCACTGCACTCCCGTTTCTGTCCATTCCGGCGCCCAACATATGGCCATAGCCCCACAAACTTGCGGCACCCAACGATTCACACCCCGTCGGTCACGGCGCCAGCGCCACGACCCTTGAAATTCACCAATGGCGCCAGACGCGCCTCGCGCACTTCGTCGAGCACAAAGCCCAGCACTTGCACCGGCGCCGCAGGCCGATTCTTTCCGATGCGCTGACCCGGCTTCGCCTTGATGGGTTCGCTCCACACCAGCTGCCAGTGCATAGCGGCCCCCTGCACCTCGGCACCCCGCTCGAGCGTGCCGCGAAACTTCTTGCGATTGGCATTGACCTGCCCCATCGCTGCGGCTCCGACCGCAAGCTTGAGCGTCACATCGACCTCGCACCCCAGAAAACGCTCGAAATCCCGCGCATCACGCAACAAGCGGTCGATACCCGGCGAGGAAACCTCAAGCCGGCTGTACTCGACAGAATCAACCTCCAGCGCAAATTGCAGCTGGCGCGTCACCGTTTCGCAGTCTTCGACCGTTATCGGCCGGTGCTCGGCCACCGGGGCCTCCGTCGCCGGCGCCACCCAGGGCCAGTCAAT
The DNA here is from genome assembly GCA_046594635.1 of Burkholderiaceae bacterium. Classification (GTDB taxonomy): domain Bacteria; phylum Pseudomonadota; class Gammaproteobacteria; order Burkholderiales; family Burkholderiaceae_C; genus CAISIP01. The sequence goes on along the minus strand of JBKJRR010000525.1, from coordinate 3,161 downwards.
CGTGACGCGCAACAGACCGCCGGCAAGGCGCTCGATTTCAATCAGCTCGTAACCCAGACCGGTCACAATCTGCTCAACAATCTGCTGCAACGCCATTCGATCTCGTTCCTTTGCCGGTGTTCCGTCCGCGTTCCCATGCGTTTCTGCAACGACGCAATGCAACGACGCAAAACTGCCCGACCAAAAAAAACGGGCGGTGAAAACCCGCCCGTTTGGTCGTGAAGCCAGGATTCTAACGCATAAAGTAGGGCAAATCCAGCCCTTGGCACCCCCCAATGAATGGGAATGGCGCCTGTTTGCGCGTCTTGTCGGGCACGTAACCAATCAGGCGGCGGTGTGCGTTGGCCAGAGTGCGACCCGCCACCGCCCTCAGGTCACTGCTTCGACCAGCGTGCGGGTGTATGGATGGCGCGGCGCGTCCAGGACCTGCACCAGTGTGCCCGACTCGACGATCTCACCGTCCTTCATGACCAGCACATCATGGGCCATGGCCCTGATCACATCGACATCATGCGTGATGAGCAGATAACTCAGCCCCCGCTCCCGTTGCAGCCGCTGCAAGAGTTGGAGGACCTGCTGCTGGATCGTGACGTCCAGCGCGCTGGTCGGTTCATCGAGCACCAGCAGGCGAGGCTCGACGATCAATGCACGGGCGATCGCCAGTCGCTGGCGCTGGCCTCCGGAGAATTCATGCGGGTAGCGCCCGAGCAAATTGGGAAACTGCTGTTCGTCCAGGCCGACTTCCTGCAAGGCCAGCAACACGCGCTGCTGGCGCTCGCCCTTGCCCAGTGCCGGCTGATGCACCAGCAAGCCTTCGCCGACGATCTCCTCGACTGTCATGCGCGGAGACAAAGACGAAAACGGATCCTGAAACACCACTTGCAACGTGCGGCGCAGGGCCTTGTCCGCCTGCTTGCCAGCGCCCCAGTCCTGTCCGTCCACTTGCAAGCGGCCCGAATACGCCTGCAGACCCAGGGCTGCCAGGGCCAGGGTCGACTTGCCCGAGCCCGACTCGCCGATCACGCCCAGCGTGCGCCCGGGCAACAAGGCAAATTCCGCGCCCTTGACCGCAACAAACGCACCCTTGCGAAACCAGCCTCGAATGCCCGGGATCGGAATCGGATACGTCACCTGCAGGTCCGCCGCATTCAAAAGACTCGCGGATGGCGCCACGGAGGCATTGGCGTCCACCTCCACCACGTCGCGCCGGGGACGGCTGTCCAGCAGCTTGCGCGTATACGCATGTTGCGGCTGCGCGAAGACCTTGTGCACCGCGCCATGCTCCACCAGGTGGCCGTTTTCCATGACAGCGACACGGTCAGCGAACTTGCGAACCAGATTCAGGTCGTGTGTGATCAGCAGTACGGCCATGCCGTATTCACGCTGCAGCGCCGACAACAGATCGAGAATCTGGCCGCGGATCGTCACGTCCAGCGCCGTGGTCGGCTCGTCGGCCAGCAATAACCGGGGTTTGCAGGCCAGCGCCATGGCAATCATGGCGCGCTGGCGCTGCCCGCCCGAGAGTTGGTGCGGAAACGCCTGTGCCCGGCGCTGCGGATCAGGAATGCCGGTGCTGGCAAGCAAATCGATCACCGCCTTGGCGCAGGCCGCCTTGTCCAGGCCCTGCTTGAGCTGCAAGACCTCGGCGATCTGGTTGCCGATCGGAAACAGTGGATTGAGCGCGGTCATCGGCTCCTGAAAAATCATCGCGATATCGCGCCCGCGGATAGCACGCAAGTCCGACTCGGGCAAGGCGAGCAAGTCGGATACGCCATTCGGACCATCAAAATGCGCCGAACCGCGGCAACGGGCGTCAGCCGCCAAACCCAGCAGACTCAGCGCCGTCACCGTCTTTCCCGAGCCCGATTCACCGACCAGGGCGAGTTTTTCACCGGGTGCGATCGAGAAATCGATGCCTTTGACCACGTCGTCGGTGCCAAAGTCCACACGCAGGCCCTTGACCTCAAGCAAGTTCATGGATGGCCCCTCATGCGGCACGTCCCGCCTCTTCGGGCCGCGCCGGCTCACGCTCGACCTTGCGCGGATCGAGTGCATCACGCAATGCGTCGCCCATGAAGGTCAGCAGCAGCAAGGTCATCACCAGCACCGCGAACGTCGACAGCGAAATCCACCAGGCGTCGATGTTGTTCTTGCCCTGCGACAACAGTTCCCCCAGCGAAGGCGTACCTGGTGGCACGCCCAGCCCCAGGAAATCAAGCGAGGTCAACGCCAGGATCGCCCCGCTCATGCGAAATGGCAAGAACGTGACGACCGGCGTCAGGCTGTTGGGCAACACGTGCCGCACGATGATCTGCCAATTACGCACGCCAAGCGCACGCGCCGCCCGCACGTAATCGAGTTGCCGGTTGCGCAGGAACTCGGCGCGCACGTAATCGGACAAACCCATCCAGCCGAACAAGCTCAGCAGCAGCAACAGCAGCAACAGGCTGGGCGCAAATATCGCGCTGAAGATGATCAACAGGTACAACTCGGGCATGGATCCCCAGATTTCGATGAACCGCTGAAACGCCAGGTCCGTCTTGCCACCGAAGAACCCCTGCAAGGCGCCGGCGAGCAGTCCGAGTGAAACACCGGTGATGGTCAGCGCCAGAGCAAACAGCACGCTGACGCGAAAACCGTAGATCAGCTGCGCCAGCAGATCGCGGCCGCGGTCGTCGGTTCCCAGCCAGTTCTCGCGCGTGGGCGGCGAGGGGTTGGGCTGCTTGGCAAAGTAGTTCAGCGTCTTCGGGCCATAGTGATTGAGTGGAAACACCACCCAGTTGCCACCCTGCGACAGCCGATCACGAATGTAGGGATCCAGGTAGTCCGTGTTGGTCAGGAAATCACCGCCGAACGTGGTCTCGGGGTAGTCCTTGACCAACGGGTAATAGTTCGTCCCCTCGTAATGAACGATCAGCGGCCGATCGTTGGAGATCACCTCCGCGAACAGGCTCAGCACGACCATGGTGCAAAAAGCCAGCAGGCTCCAGTAACCCAGCCGGTTGCGGCGAAACCGCAACCAGGCACGGCGCGAGGGAGAGTTGCCAGGAGGACGGACGGCCATCAGTCGAACTTCACGCGGGGATCGACCCAGACGTAGCACAGGTCGGAGATCAGTTTGGTCACCAGGCCGATCAGCGTGAACAGATACAAGGTCCCCA
>JBKJRR010000519.1:0-9100 GCA_046594635.1 Burkholderiaceae bacterium | reverse complement strand
CCGGATGTGTTTTACCAGGGCCTCGACGTAGGCCGGGTCGTCGTGGTAGTGGTTGACAAAACGCAGCTCCGGGATCTGGCGCGCACGGGCCGCCCAGGCGTAGACCGCATCGAACACGCTGGCGGTGGTTGTTGCCGAATACTGCGGGTAGGCTGTCAGCACCAGCACCCGGGTAGCGCCTTCGGCCTTGAGCGCGTCGAGTTGTTCGGCGATCGAAGGCTGGCCATATCGCATCGCGTGGCGCACCAGTACCGGGTGGCCACGTTGGCCCAGCCAGCCTTGCAGCAGCAGGGCCTGCTTCGCGGTCCAGACCCGCAGAGGTGAACCCTCCGGTGACCAGATGCTGGCGTACTTGGCCGCCGACTTGGCCGGGCGAAAGCGCAGGATGATGCCGTGCAGGATCAGCCACCAGAGCAGTCGCGGGATTTCGACGACCCGGTGGTCGCTGAGGAATTCGGCCAGGTAACGCCGTACTGCAGGGGTCGTCGCGTCGTCGGGGGTTCCGAGGTTGCAATACAACACTGCCGTGCGGGCACGCTGGCCATGACTGAAAACGGGCTCGGTGGCGAATCGGGATTTGGGCATGCTGTATTCTCCCGCAGCTATGCTGGACTTATCACGAATCAAGGCCATTGGCCTGGACCTGGACGACACCTTGTGGCCGATCTGGCCCACCATCACACGCGCCGAGGCGCAAATGGTGGACTGGCTGGCGTCAAGGGCTCCGCAAAGTGCGGCGGTTTTTGCCGATCCGGTGCAGCGCCAGTTTCTGCGCGATGTGGTGGTGCAAAGCCGACCCGATATCGGGCACGACATGAGCGCGCTGCGCCGCGAATTGATCCGGCAGGCCCTGGCGCGCAATGGCGAGGACACGGCGTTGGCAGACCCGGCCTTCGAGGTGTTCTTCGCGCACCGCATGCAGGTCGAGTTGTATGCCGACGCCCTGCCAGCGCTGGTGTATCTGGCGTCGCGTTTTCCGATCATCGCGGTGTCCAACGGCAATGCCGATCTCGCACGTATCGGTTTGGGCGCGCATTTCCGCGGCGATGTCAGTGCCCACAAGATGGGTTTCGCCAAACCCGATCCACGGATCTTTCATGCGGCCGCACATGCGGCGGGTGTTGCGCCGCACGAAGTGTTGCATGTGGGCGACGACCCTTTGCTTGACGTGCTCGGCGGACTGGACGCCGGCATGCAGACGGCCTGGGTCAACCGGGAGGGACACGACTGGCGCCACGCGCAACATCCCCATGCCAGCGTACGGGACCTGCGGCAATTGTGCGTTCTGCTCGGACAGCCGGCCTGAGGCGGCCTGTCACAACTTTGTCATTGCGCGGGCGCACAATGCGGGGTCGAGGTGCAACGCTTTCGGGCGCGCCAGTCGACCCCAGCCATCTACATTGGAAATTAACCCATCATGTTGCATTCGATCAGCAAACGCTCGAGTCTTGTCGCGCTCGCGTTGGCAATTGTCCTGCCATTGTTTGTCCGGCCTGCCAACGCGCAGGCCACGGTCGAGTCCTATCCCGAGCGGCCGGTGCGCATCGTCGTGCCTTTTGCGCCCGGCGCCGGCACAGACGCCATGGGTCGCCTGGTGGCGCAAAAGCTCGGCGAGGTGCTGGGCGCAAGCTTTGTGGTTGAAAACCGCGCCGGTGCCTCCGGCGCCATCGGCACCCAGTTTGTCGCACAACAAGCGCCGGATGGCTACAACCTGCTGCTGATCGCCTCGCCGTTCACGACGGTCGCCGCATCGCTGCCCAGTGCCGGCTACGACCCGCTGCGCCAGTTCGCACCGGTCGGCATGATCGCCACCGGGCCGCTGGTGTGGGCTGCCAACGCGAGCCTGCCGGCCAACAACATGCGTGAACTGGTGGCACTGGCCAAGACCAAACCAGGCGCACTGAACTACGGATCGGCAGGTGCGGGTGGCGTCAACCATCTGGTGCTGGAACTGCTCAAGTCGCGCACCGGTACCTTCATCACGCACATTCCCTACCGCGGCGTGGCTCCCGCCACACTGGACATGATCGCCGGCCAGGTCCAGATCATCACTGGCACCATACCGGCGCTGCTGCCCTTCATCAAGGATGGGCGCATCAAACCTCTGGCGGTGACCAGTGCCAAGCGATCGAGCGCCTTGCCCGATGTACCCAGCATGGCCGAATCCGGTCTGGCCGGCATTGACGTGGTTAACTATTTTGCGCTGATGGCTCCAGCCGGAACGCCGGTGGCGGTGATCAACAAACTCAATGCCGCCATCGCCAAGATGGTGGTCATGCCCGATGTCGTTGCCCGGTTCAAAAGTGATGCGGTCGAGCCTGCGCCGGGATCACCGGCCTTGCTGGGTCAGTTTATCGAGGCCGACTACCGCGCCTGGCGCAATGTGGTGCGCAGCCAGAAGTTGCTCATCGAATAGACGCAACGCAGGCCAGCGCCGAGCGAACCGCGCCCTCGAGCGTGGACGGATAAGGCCCCTGGACATAGTCTGCGCAGGCGTACAGACCGTGGGCGATTTCCATCGCCGGACGTTGCAGGCCCGGTGTGCAGGCAATGGTCGCGCGTTTTTCGATCACGGTCTGGACTGCCTGCAGGTGCAGCCCCAGCTGATCCTGTGCCTGTTGCAGCACCTGGGCCTGCAGCGTGGCCCGATCGTCTTCGCTGGCACTGACGACAAAAGCCAGCAATCCCGCGGGACCACCGAGCTGGCCACGGTCGAAAACGAACTGTGCCGGCCCGCTGCGCAGCGCCAGCATGGGCCGTTGCAAGCGAGCCTCTGCATCCCATGCGTACACGGTAGCGATCGGCATATGGTGCAGTTGCACGGCCAGGTCCAGCCAACGGCCTGCGCTGTTTAGGGCGGCGCCAGTCCATTGGGGACAGCCGGCTTGCAGGAGGTGAACCGCGTCTGTCGCGGCGACTGCCAGCACTACCCGGTCATACGTCTGACCATCGACGGACCAGCGATCGCCGTCCTGCGCCAGCAGCTGTACCCGTGCACCGGCATGGAGTGTCGCTCCGTGCTGCGCCAGCCAAGCGGCTGCTGCCGATGGAAACAGGCTGGACAGATCGACCAGGGGCAGCAACAGATGCGAGCTGCCGCTGCCGCCAAACACCGCGTCCCGCATCACGCGCAGGAAAACCTCGCCACTGGATTCGGCCGCGACGGTATTGAGTGCCGAGACGCAAAGGGGCTCGATCAGTTCGGCCTGCACACGTGGTGTCAGTTCGCGGCAAACATCGGCGACGGACCAGTCGGCAGCGCAGCGAAAGCTGCCCAGTTGCCAGCGCAGCGCCTGCAGCACCAGCGTCAGCTTGTCACGCCGGTCCCAGCCGCGCGCCGAAACGATACCAGCCAGGGCGTCGAGTGGAAAGGGCCAGCGTGGCAGGGCGATACCGGTACCGTCCGCAAAACGCAGTGAAAGTGGCAAACGCAGCAGCGCTCGCGCTGGATCGACGCCTACCAGGGTCATCAGGCGCAGGCATTCGCGGTAGGCGCCGATCAGGATGTGCTGGCCATTGTCCAGCAGCACCGGCCTGCCGTCGGGTAAGGTGACGCTCAAGGCACGGGCACGTCCACCCAGCGTGCGGCTTGCCTCCCGGACGGTGACCTCGTGCCCGGCTTGCACCGCCGCCACCGCAGCCGCCATGCCTGACCAGCCACCGCCCACGACGGCGATCTTCATGGCATTTGCAGGGCGATTGCGCAAGTCGTCGAGGTCACGGCTCAGACCCTGCCCAGCGCCTGCACCCGCCAGGCCAGCCAGAGCTTGCGTAACGGCGTCAGGCTGATGCGCTGGTTGAGCACCGCGAACTTGTCGCGCTCGATCTCGCGCAACAAGGTGCGGTAGATGCTGGCCATCATCAGCCCGGGCTTCTGCGCGCGACGGTCGGTGTCGGGCAGCAAGGCAAACGCTTCTTCGTAAAAGCCGTGGGCGCGCTGCGCCTGGAACTGCATCAATCGGGCAAACCGTTCCCGGAAGTCGTCCGTGGTCGTGCGTTTGAGGATTTCGTGCGACTTGACGTCAAAGCGCTGCAGCTCGTCGACCGGCAGATACACCCGCCCGCGCATCGAGTCTTCCCCCACGTCCCGGATGATGTTGGTCAGTTGCAGGGCGAGTCCGAGCTTGTGGGCATAGGCCGTCGTGCCGGCATCGGTCTGGCCGAAGATCGACGCGGCGACTTCGCCGACGATTCCGGCGACCAGATGGCAGTACTGCTGCAACGCCGCAAAATCAAGGTAACGGGTCTGTTGCAGGTCCATCTGGCAACCCTCGATGACCGCCAGCAGATGCCGCGCCTCGATGCCAAAGACCTGCGCCAACGGCATCAGTGCCTGCATCACCGGATGGCTGGGTTGGCCAGCGTACGACTGCGCCACTTCCGATTGCCACCAGGCCAGCTTGGTCGCTGCCACGCCAGGGTCGACCATGTCGTCGACCACATCGTCCACTTCCCGGCAGAACGCGTAAAACGCGGTGATGGCGGCGCGCCGCGGTTTGGGCAGAAACAGGAACGCGTAATAGAAGCTGCTGCCCGATGCAGCAGCTTTCTGCTGTACGTAGTCCTGCGGGGTCATCGGAGCGCTCCGTTCGCGGGAACAAGCGCGCGCCACAACAAAACAGGAATGTCGAGCCTGGTCAACCGCGGGCGCCTGCGCCAGGTCTGGTGATCCAGGGCGGCAATCTTGTCGAGGATGCGCAAGCCGCCTTGCACGACCAGTCGCAGTTCCCAGCCGGCGCGGCCGCCGATCTGACGCGCCAGCGGCGCGCCCTGAATCATCAGCGCGCGCGCGTCGGCGGTGTATGACGCCAGCATGGCGCTGGCACCTGGGTGGGGCTGGTCTCGTTGCAGGTCTGCGGCGGTGACGCCGTGTCGCGTCATGCACTGCGCGCTGGGGTACCAGCGGTCTTGGGCAATGTCGCGGCCGACGTCCTGCCAGAAGTTGATCAGTTGCAACGCGGTGCAGATCTGGTCACTTCGCTCCAGTGACGCGGTGTCCTGGATGCCGTACAGGTGCAGCAGCAGTCGCCCGACCGGGTTGGCCGACAGCCGGCAGTAGTCGTGCAGTTCGGCATCGGTCTGGTAACGCCGTGCGGCAGCGGTGTAGCGCACGTCCTGTTCGAACGCATCGAGCAAATGGCCCAGCAACGCGGTTGGCAGGTCAAAGCGGGCGATCATCGGCGCGAGTTGCCCAAAGACTTGCGGCCAATGTGGGCCGGGTGTCAGACCGCGGCGCGCCCGGTCCAGCTCGTCGCGGTAGGTTGCCAATGCCGCCAGGCGCTGATCGGCCGAGTCGGTCCCCTCGTCGGCGATATCGTCCGCCGTGCGGGCAAACCAGTAGATCGCAGCGATCGGTGCGCGCAGGTCCGGCGGGCAGAGCCAGGAGGCGACCGGAAAATTCTCGTAGTGCTCGGAAGGGGGGCGAAAAGTGCTGGCTTGGCTGTTCACGCCGGCATTGTCGCTTGACAAGACAACTGGATTCACCTAGATTACTGACCCATTAGTCATTAGTATTTATACGCGCCTCTCGCGCCAATCAATATGCGAATTTTGCCTTTCAAAGGGCTGGCGTTGGTCCTTGCGCCAGCCCTTGCCATGGGTTTGGTCTCTTGTTCCCGCCCGCCGGCTGCGCAGGAGCCGGTGCGCGCGGTCAAACTGCTGACGGTGCAGATGGGGCAGATGGGCGCCCAGGCCGAGTTTGCCGGCGAAGTGCGTGCCCGCACGGAACTACGGCTGGGTTTCCGGGTAGCGGGCAAGTTGCTGCGCCGCCAGGCGGAGGTAGGACAACGGGTGAAGCGGGGGGATTTGCTGGCCCAGCTCGATCCCCAGGATCTGCGGTTGGCCACCGATGTGGTGCAGGCGCAATTGACCGCCGTCACGGCCAGCCGCGACCTGGCGGCGAACGAACTGCAGCGCGCGCGTTCGCTCAAGGCGCAGAACTTCATCAGCGGAGTCGAAGTGGAGCGTCGACAGGCAACGCTCGACGCCGCCGACGCGCAGGTTGCGCAGGTGCGGGCCCAGCTTAAGGCGCAGTCGAACCAGTCTGGTTACAGCGATCTGGTCGCGTCCATGGCGGGCACGGTGACGGCGGTTGAGGCCGATGCGGGCCAGGTCGTGTCCGTTGGAGCGCCGATCGTGCGCATTGCCCAGGATGGTCCGCTTGACGTGTGGTTTTCGGTGCCCGAGGGCAGCGTGGCGGCACTGGGCGCGGGTAGCCCGGCCGAGGTCCGGGTCTGGTCGTCTGACGCGGTTTACAAGGGCGTGGTGCGGGAGAAGGGCGCGCTGGCCGATCCGGTCACCCGCACCTTCCAGATCAAGTTGGGGCTGGAAGCGGATGTGCGTCTGCCCCTGGGCTCCACCGTCACGGTGACACCGCGCGATTTGTCGGCCAAGGGAGCGCCAGTGATCAAGTTGCCGACCAGCGCGCTCAAGCAGGATGCACTGGGTTCGGCCGTCTGGGTGCTGGATCCGGCCAGCATGACGGTGCGTTCGCGGCCGGTGCAACTGGTCGCTGCGGATGGCAACGAGGTGGTCGTTGCCAGCGGGCTGGAGCCAGGCATGCAGGTGGTGACGGCCGGCGTCCATGTGCTCACGGAAGGTCAAAAGGTCAGTATCTACCGACCCGCGGCGCTGACCGATGCCCGTGCTGGCGCTTCGGCACCAGCAACTGCGAGCCATTGACCTCGCCATGGCGTATGTAGAACCCAGGCCCGGCTTCAATCTCTCCAGGTGGGCACTGGAGCACGCGGCCTTGACGCGCTACCTGATGCTGGTGCTGATGCTTCTGGGTGCGGCAGCATATTTCCAGCTCGGACAGGATGAGGACCCGCCGTTCGCTTTCCGTGTCATGGTGGTTCGCGTGTTCTGGCCCGGTGCCACCGCGCAGCAGATGGCCGAGCAGGTGACCGACAAGATCGAGCGCACGTTGCAGGAGGTGGCGGGTGCAGACCGCATTCGCAGCTACTCCAAGCCCGGCGAGTCCCTGATCATCTTTCAGCTCAAGGACTCGACCCACGCCAGCGAGGTGCCCAAGGCCTGGTATTCGGTGCGCAAGCGTGTCGGTGACATGGCCGCAAGCCTGCCGGCTGGCGTGCGTGGGCCGTATTTCAACGACGAATTCGGCGATGTCTATGGTGTCATGTATGCATTGCAGGCCGATGGCTTCAGCAATGCCGAGGTCAAGACAGTCGCCGACGATGTGCGCCAGCAACTGCTGCGCGTCCCGGACGTGAACAAGGTCGAACTATTCGGCGTGCAGGACGAAAAGATCTTCGTCGAAATTTCGCAAAAGCGCCTGGCCCAGCTCGGGCTGGACATGACCCAGGTGCTGGCGCAGCTCAACCAGCAGAACGCGGTGGAGGGCGCCGGTGTGGTGCAGACGCCGCTCGATACGATCCAGGTAAGGGTGGCGGGCCAGTTTGGCTCGCTGGCCCAATTGCGCGACATGCCGATCCGGGGCGCGTCCGGCAAACTGATCCGGCTGTCGGACATCGCCTCGGTCACACGCGGTTATGTGGATCCGCCGCAGGTCAAGGTGCGCCATCAGGGCCAGCAGGTGATCGCGCTGGGTGTGTCGATGGCCAAAGGAGGGGACATCATCGCGCTGGGCCAGGCGCTCGAGCTTGCAACGCATCGCATCAGCGCCCAGTTGCCCGCCGGATTGTCACTGGTGCAGCTGCAGGATCAACCGCGCTCCGTGGCGCGTTCCGTCAACGAGTTTGTCGGTGTGCTGATCGAGGCCATCCTGATTGTGCTGGTGGTGAGTTTCGTAGCCCTGGGCCTGCATCGCCGCCCGGGCCCCACGCCGTGGTATCGGCGCTATTACGTCGACATGCGGCCCGGCCTGATCGTCTTCATCACGATACCGCTGGTGCTGGCGGTGACCTTCATCGGCATGTATTACTGGGGCATCGGTCTGCACAAGATTTCTCTGGGTTCACTGATCATCGCGCTGGGCCTGCTGGTGGACGACGCGATCATCGCGGTGGAGATGATGGTGCGCAAGATCGAGGAGGGCTACGACAAGGTGCGCGCCGCCACGTTTGCCTACGAGATCACTGCGATGCCCATGCTCACAGGAACGTTGATTACCGCCGCCGGCTTTCTGCCGATCGGCATTGCCCGGTCGGTGACCGGCGAATACACGTTTGCGATCTTTGCGGTCACGGTGCTGGCATTGGTGGTGAGTTGGCTGGTGTCGGTTTACTTCGTTCCCTATCTGGGCACCTTGCTGCTCAAGGCGCCAGCGCATGCGCGCAAGCAGATGGCCATTGCTGTTGCTGGCGATCCGGCATTGCCGGTGCAAGCACTCGGTGCAGGTGTCGAAGCCGCGATGCCGGCCGATGAGGCGGCGCATGGCATGCGGGCGGCCGAGCCGCATGAGAGTTTCGACAGCCCGTTCTACAACGGATTTCGACGGGTATTGCAGTGGTGCCTTCGCCATCGATGGATCACGATCGGCATGACTTTGCTGATATTTTTCATGGGTATTGCCGGCATGGGACGGGTTCAGCAGCAGTTTTTCCCCGATTCCAGCCGGCCGGAAATTCTGGTCGATCTGTGGCTGCCAGAAGGCACATCGATCGCTGCGACCGAAGAAGTCACCCGGCGTGTGGAGCAGCGCATCATGGCCGAGCAGGGCATCCGCAGTGTGACCAGCTGGGTGGGCTCGGGCGTGCCCCGGTTCTATTTGCCGATGGACTTGGTGTTCCAGCAGTCGAACGTGTCGCAGCTGATCGTGATACCGCAGGACCTGCGCTTGAGAGAGGAATTTCGCGTGCGCTTGCCGGCTCTGATGGCGCAGGAGTTTCCCGAAGTGCGTGCCCGGATCAAGTTGCTTCCCAATGGTCCGCCTGTGGCGTACCCGGTGCAGTTCCGGGTGGTCGGTGCGGACCCGCTGACCTTGCGTCAGCGTGCCGACGAAGTCAAGGCGGTGATGCGCGAGAACGCCCAAATGCGGGGTGTCAACGACAACTGGAACGAGTTCGTCAAGGTGCTCAAGCTTGACGTCGACCAGTCCAAGGCCCGCGTGCTGGGCGTGACGAGCCAGGCAATCGCCCAGTCGTCGCGCACCATCCTCAGTGGCACGACGGTGGGACAG
>JBKJRR010000493.1:0-2991 GCA_046594635.1 Burkholderiaceae bacterium | reverse complement strand
GTTCCGCCCACATAACGCTGTTGAAGGCAACCCACTGATTACCTGCCGACAGCCTTCATTCCAGCCCCTCCTCGACCAACTCCGATGCGCGCAGCAGCGCACGCGCCTTGGCTTCAGTCTCCTTCCATTCGAGTTCGGCCACCGAGTCCGCCACCACACCCGCAGCCGCCTGCACGTACAACATCCCGTCCTTGACGATACCGGTGCGTATGGCGATCGCCACATCCATGTCGCCCGCGTAACTCAGGTAGCCACAGGCACCGCCGTAGATGCCGCGCTTGTTCGGCTCGAGCTGGTCGATCACCTCCATCGCATGCACCTTGGGTGCGCCGGTCAAGGTGCCGGCGGGGAAGGTCGCGCGCAACACGTCCATGCTGGTCATGCCGTCGTTCAGGATACCTTCGACGTTGCTGACGATGTGCATGACGTGGCTGTAGCGCTCCACGGCAAAGGCCTCGGTCACCTTGACGCTGCCGATCTTGGCAATACGACCGATGTCGTTGCGCGCCAGGTCAATCAGCATCACATGCTCGGCCCGCTCCTTCGGATCGTTCACCAGTTCGATCTCGATCGCCTTGTCGCGCTCAGGTGTCGCACCGCGTGGCCGGGTGCCTGCCAGCGGACGAATCGTGATCTTCTGCCCTTGATCGGTGTTCTCCTGGCGCACCAGGATCTCCGGGCTGGCACCCACCACATGGAAGTCACCAAAATGGTAGTAGTACATGTACGGACTCGGATTGAGCGAACGCAAGGCACGGTACAACGACAACGGCGACTCGGTATAACGCTTCTTGATGCGCTGCCCGACCTGCACCTGCATGAAGTCTCCCGCCTCGATTTTGCCCTTGGCTTGCTCCACCGCGCGCAAATAGTCGGCCTTGCCAAACTCGCGCTCGGCCGGGTACGACTGTGTGGCCTTGACCACCGGCGCACTGACCGAATATTTGAGCTGCTCCTTCAGGTCGCGCAAACGGCGCTTGGCATGACTGTAGGCCTCGCTCTGACCCGGATCGGCGTACACGATCAGGTACAACTTGCCGGACAGGTTGTCGATGACCGCCAGTTCCTCGCATTGCAGCAACAGGATGTCGGGGCAGCCCAGCGTGTCAACGGGGCAGGACGTCACAAGCTTCTTCTCGATATGGCGCACGGTGTCGTATCCGAAATACCCGGCCAGCCCGCCGCAGAAACGGGGCAAACCCGGACGCAGCGCCACCTTGAACCGCTTCTGGTAATCCGCGATGAAATCGAGCGGATTGCCGGCACCGGTCTCCGTCACGACGCCGTCGGTCACCACCTCGGTCCTGGCATCGGCGCCGAATCCGGTGACACGCAAGAAGGTACGGGCCGGCAGGCCGATGAAGCTGTAGCGGCCAAAACGTTCGCCGCCAACCACGGACTCCAGCAGAAAGCTGTAGGCACCGGCGCCCTTGGAGAAGGCCAGTTTCAGATACAGGGACAAGGGGGTTTCGAGATCCGCAAAGGCTTCCACCATCAGCGGTATGCGGTTGTAGCCCTGGGATGCCAGGCTCTTGAATTCAAGTTCGGTGATCACGCGACAGACCTTTCGATACAGCAGCGGCGTCCCGCGACATGGGAGACACGCGCATGCAGGAAACGGGGTACCCAGCAGCTGGGCCAGTAGCGGTGCATGATCAGGCCCAAAAGCCCGTGCCAGGTACACCGCGAGCCCGCCACAGCGGCAGGCCCTGAAAAAAATCAGGCGGCGCGCAGCAACAGCATGCTCGGCAAGGTTTGCGAGTCACGCCAGGGCCAGGCTCCCCGGTCGCTGCAACCTGTGATGCTGATGCGGTGAATGAACATCGACGCAGTGTAACAAAGCCGCGGGCAGGCCTTTGTGTTCAGCGTATCCCGCCGCCGATCAAGGAACATGCGGACGATTGCGGATCCACGACACCAGCGCATCGCGCTCCAGGGGCTCGCTGAACAGGTAGCCCTGGCCCTTGCCGCAACCGATCGCGCACATCATGTCGGCCTGCTCCGCGGTCTCGATACCTTCGGCCAGCGTACCCATGCCCAATGTGCGTGCCATCAGTACCGTGGCCTCGATCAGCACCCGGTGGTAGTCACTGGTCAGGGCCAGACTGACAAAGCTGCGGTCGATCTTGACCACATTGATCGGCAGTTCATGCAGGCACGAAAGCGACGAATACCCGGTTCCAAAATCGTCCAGCGCCAGTGTCACGCCCAGTGCCTTGATCTCGTGCAGCCGCGCCTGCATCGCCAGGTCCTGCGCCGCCAGGCTCTCGGTGATCTCGAGTTGCAGTTGCCCCGGTGCCACACCGTGTGTGCGCAAGGCCTGCAACACGTCCCACGCCAGCGACGCCTCGCGCAGCTGAGCCCGCGACAGATTGACAGAAACCGTCTGAGGCGCACGCCCGCCCAGCGTCTCCTGCATCCAGGAAAAGTCCTGGCAGGCCGTCTGCAGCACAAAGGCGCCGATCTTGCCGATGAAACCCATCGTCTCGGCAATAGGAATGAACTCCACCGGCGAGACCAGCCCGCGCTGGGGATGCTTCCAGCGCACCAAAGCCTCCATGCCGGTCATCTGGCGCGACACCAGGTCGACCAGCGGCTGGTACACGACAAACATCTGGCCGTTGGCCAGGGCCTGGCGCAAGTCATTCTCCAGCGCCGCGTCGTCACGCACCCGCTTGTGCATGGCTGGCTCGAACATCACATAACGGCCCCGCCCGGTGCGTTTGGCTTCGTACATCGCTATATCGGCATCACGCAAGATAGCCTCCACATCGTCAGCCGCATGGGTGGCGGTGACGATACCGATGCTGACGCTGGAATTGACCGTGTGCGCATCGATGGTGTAGGGCATGGCCAGCAGATCGAGCAGACGTCCTGCCACCACCTCGGCATCGAGGTCGCCGCGGATGTCGTCGAGCAGCACGACGAACTCGTCACCACCAATGCGTGCAGCCATCTGACCGAAATCACTGGTGCGCATGAAGGTGTCAC
>JBKJRR010000443.1:0-6039 GCA_046594635.1 Burkholderiaceae bacterium | reverse complement strand
CGCATGAGGACCGAAAGACCCGCTGCGGACGTCAGTGACTGCCACTACTTGTCGCATGGGAATGCTATTGGTAATGATTCGCATTTGTTTTATAATCGTGGCCTGCATATCCATTTGTTCCTTTAATCCCTTGATCGATCCAACATGACCATCAAACCTTTGCTCGCCGCCAGCGCCTTGATGCTGGGTGTTTCCATCAGCCAGGCCCAGACCTCCGAACTCAATATCTATTCGGCACGGCACTATCCGACCGACGAGGCGCTGTACGCGGATTTCACCAAAACCACGGGTATCAAGATCAACCGCGTCGACGCCGACGATGCCGGTATTCTCGCCCGTCTGAAAGCCGAGGGCACGGCCTCCGCGGCCGACGTAATCCTGCTGGTCGACGCCGCTCGCCTGTGGCGCGGTGAGACCGACGGACTGTTCCAGGGCATTCGCTCGAACATACTCGAAACGGCCATTCCCGCCGCGCTGCACAGCAAACCTGACGCCAAGGGCCAGATCGCGTGGTTCGGTTTTTCCACTCGCGCGCGTGTCATCGTCTATGACAAGACCCGCGTCAAACCGCAGGAAGTTGACAGCTACGAAAAGCTGGCCGACCCGCAGAACAAGGGACGTTTGTGCATCCGCTCCGGCTCGCATCCGTACAACCTGTCGCTGTTCGGCGCGGTGACCGAGCAGTTGGGCGATCAGAAGGCCGAACAATGGTTGCGCGGTGTGGTGGCCAACCTGGCTCGCGCACCCAAGGGCGGCGACACCGACCAGATCAAAGGAGTTGCTTCTGGCGAATGCGCCATTGCAGTGACCAACTCCTACTACCTGGCCCGCATCATGCGTTCGGACACACCAGAAAACAAAGCCATCATGGACAAGGTGGGCGTCATATTCCCGAACCAGTCCAGCTGGGGCACCCACGTGAACATCGCCGGTGGCGCAGTCGCGCGCAATGCCAAGAACCCGGTCAATGCTGTCAAGTTCCTGGAATACCTGGCCAGCCCGGCCGCACAGAGCCATTTCGCCAATGGCAATAACGAGTGGCCAACCGCCAAGGGCATCACCATCGACAACCCGGCCCTCAAGGCGATGACCGGCGGTAACTTCAAGAGCGACAATACGCCGATCAGCCAGATCGGCATGAACCAGGTCAAGGTTCAGCAGATGCTGGACCGCGTCGGATTCAAATAGGCGGACCGCTCACGTTATCCGGGTTTCCCGGCTGGCCCAAGCGGGACGCCGCGCCGGTGCTCCTGCATGTCAGTGCTGACAACCGGGCGCGGCGCCACCGCATGGGGACCTGCATGAAATTTGTCAAATGGCTGCTGATGGCAGCCGTGCTGCTGGCACTTGCCGTCATCGGAGCGGGTCAGGCGGGACTGTTGGCTGGCTCCATTCCGTCCGATCTCGGCGTGCGTAACGGCAAACTGGCACCGCCGGCCACAACACCCAACAGCGTCTCCAGCCAGGCCGATCTGCATCCCGGTCATCCGCAGCAGGCCTATGCCCGAATTCCACCCTTGTCCTATTCCGGCGACGCGAGTGCCGCCATGGAACGACTGGCGGAACGCATCCGGCAAATGGACGGAGCCATCATCGTGCGGGAACAACCCGGCTACCTTTACGCGCAATTCCACACCCCATGGCTGGGGTTTGTTGACGATGCCGAGTTTTTGCAAGACCCGACAGCGCTGGTCATCCAGGTACGTTCAGCCAGCCGGATCGGTGAGTCCGATCTGGGATTGAACCGCCAACGGATCGAAGCGATCCGTCAGCGTTTGCAACCCTGACTCATCCGACTGCCGCTTCTTCCGGCTTGGCCTTGCCCTCTTTTTTGGACAGTGGACTGATGTCGAGCAAAACTTCGTCCTTGTCATCCAGGTCGACGGTCAGTCGCCCGCCCTCAGTCAAGCGACCAAACAACAATTCGTCGGCCAGCGCACGGCGGATCGTGTCCTGAATCAGCCGCTGCATCGGGCGCGCACCCATCAACGGGTCGAAGCCCTTCTTGGCCAGGTGCTTGCGCAACTTGTCGGTGAACGTGACGTCGACCTTCTTCTCAATCAACTGCGTCTCGAGTTGCAACAGGAACTTGTCGACCACGCGCAGAATGACGTTCTCGTCCAGCGCCTTGAAGCTGACCGTGGCATCGAGCCGGTTGCGGAACTCGGGCGTGAACAGGCGCTTGATATCGGCCAGTTCATCGCCGACATCATGCTTGTTGGTAAAGCCCATGACGGTTTTGTTCAAGGCCTCGGCACCCGCATTGGTCGTCATGACGATGATGACGTTGCGGAAATCGGCCTTGCGCCCGTTGTTGTCGGTCAACGTGCCGTGGTCCATCACCTGCAACAACACGTTGAAGATGTCCGGGTGCGCCTTTTCGATCTCGTCGAGCAGCAACACGCAATGTGGCTTCTTGGTGACCGCCTCGGTCAGCAGCCCGCCCTGGTCGAAGCCGACATATCCGGGCGGCGCGCCGATCAGGCGGCTGACCGCGTGGCGTTCCATGTATTCGCTCATGTCGAAGCGGATCAGGTCGATGCCCATGATGTAGGCCAGTTGCTTGGCGGCCTCGGTCTTGCCCACACCGGTTGGGCCACTGAACAGGAATGAGCCGATCGGCTTGTCGCCGCGACCCAGGCCTGAGCGCGCCATCTTGACGGCCGAGGCCAATACATCCAGCGCCTTGTCCTGACCGAACACCACGCTCTTGAGATCGCGCTCGAGCGTCTTGAGCTTGCCGCGGTCGTCATTCGATACATTGGCCGGCGGAATACGCGCGATCTTCGCAACGATGTCCTCCACTTCGGCCTTGGTAATCGTCTTCTTGCGTTTGGACACCGGCAGGATACGTTGCGCTGCGCCCGCCTCGTCGATCACGTCGATCGCCTTGTCGGGCAGATGCCGGTCGTTGATGTACTTGGCGCTGAGTTCGGCCGCAGCCTGCAACGCGGCCACCGCATACTTGACATTGTGGTGCTCCTCAAAGCGCGACTTCAGTCCCTTGAGGATCTCCACCGTCTGCTCAACGGTGGGCTCAACCACATCGACTTTCTGGAAACGACGCGACAGGGCCGCGTCTTTCTCGAAGATGCCACGGTACTCCGTGAAAGTGGTCGCGCCGATGCACTTCAGTGCGCCGGAGCTCAATCCCGGCTTGAGCAGGTTGGACGCGTCCAGCGTTCCGCCGGATGCAGCACCGGCTCCGATCAGTGTGTGAATTTCGTCAATGAACAGCACGCCATTGGGCTTGTCCTTGAGCGACTTGAGTACACCCTTGAGGCGCTGCTCGAAATCACCCCGATATTTGGTCCCGGCCAGCAAGGCCCCCATATCCAGCGAGTACACCACCGAGTCGGCCAGAATCTCGGGCACATCTTTTTGAGTGATGCGCCAGGCCAGACCTTCGGCGATGGCCGTCTTGCCCACACCGGCCTCGCCCACCAGCAGCGGATTGTTCTTGCGTCTGCGGCACAGGATCTGGATAACCCGTTCGACCTCGTACTCACGGCCGATCAACGGATCGATCTTGCCGTCCTTGGCCAGTTGGTTCAGGTTCTGGGTGTACAACTCGAGAGGCGACTGCTTCTCGGCTTTCTCGCCACCTTCCTCTGCTTCTGCCGGTCCTTCGCCAGACTTGGTCGGTTCGGGCGGATCGGACTTCTTGATACCGTGCGCGATGAAATTGACGACATCCAGACGCGTCACGCCTTGCTGATGCAGGTAGTAGACCGCATGCGAATCCTTCTCGCCAAAGATGGCAACCAGCACGTTGGCGCCGGTGACCTCCTTCTTGCCGCTGCCGGTGGACTGCACGTGCATGATGGCGCGCTGGATCACGCGCTGGAAACCCAGCGTGGGCTGGGTGTCGACGTCGTCGGAGCCCGCGACCTGCGGCGTGTTGTCCTTGATGAAAGTCGACAAGGACTTGCGCAGATCGTCAATATTGGCGGAGCAGGCGCGCAATACCTCTGCCGCGCTGGGGTTGTCCAGCAACGCCAGCAACAGATGCTCCACCGTGATGAATTCGTGACGCTGCTGGCGCGCCTCGACAAACGCCATATGCAGGCTAACTTCCAGTTCCTGGGCAATCATGTTTGTTCCTTTGCCTTGCGTTGATGCTTTACTTTAAACCGATTTGAATGCCCGACCCGATCACAGGCAAAAACTTACACACCTGCTCGTTCAGTCGACAGGCTCACTGACACATTGAAGCGGGTGACCTGCCTTGTGCGCCGCTTCCTGAACCTGATCGACCTTGGTTGCCGCCACGTCCTTCGAATAAACGCCACACACGCCACGGCCTTCCAGATGGATCTTCAGCATGATCTGCGTGGCGGTTTCCATGTCCTTGCTGAAAAACTCCTGGATGACGACCACAACGAACTCCATCGGCGTGTAGTCGTCATTGAGCAGCACGACCTGGTACATCTGCGGCGGCTTGACCTTCTGCGTCTGCCGCTCAACAACCGCGGCGCCACCTTCGTCCCGCCGTGGAGCCTGAATCGGA
Source organism: Burkholderiaceae bacterium (assembly GCA_046594635.1). GTDB lineage: Bacteria > Pseudomonadota > Gammaproteobacteria > Burkholderiales > Burkholderiaceae_C > CAISIP01. The sequence continues at coordinate 1,529 of JBKJRR010000443.1, read as the reverse complement.
GTGGTGGGAGGTTTGACTGGTTGCTTTGTTGCCATCGAATGATTCTATCGAGGCGCGCGTGGCATCGTCAGATACAGTGGAATTGGCGACGCTATTGTCTGTTTCAAGACCTGAATGAAAAAACCGTCCGACGGCCTGCTGGCCCGGACGGTCCTGATCAGGCTCTGCATCCGCTGCGCCACGCCAGCGGGCAGCGCCTCAATTACATATGGTCAATCATCACCTGGCCAAAGCCCGAGCAGCTCACCTGGGTGGCGCCGTCCATCAGACGCGCAAAGTCATAAGTGACCTTCTTGCTGTCAATCGACTTCTCCATCGAACTGATGATCAGATCGGCGGCCTTGGTCCAACCCATGTGTCGCAGCATCATTTCCGCCGAAAGGATTTCGGAGCCTGGATTCACATAGTCCTTGCCTGCGTACTTCGGTGCCGTGCCATGGGTGGCCTCGAACATGGCGATCGTGTCGCTCAGGTTGGCACCCGGGGCGATGCCGATACCACCGACCTGCGCAGCCAATGCGTCCGACACATAGTCGCCATTGAGGTTCAGCGTGGCGATCACGCTGTATTCTGCCGGGCGCAACAGGATCTGCTGCAGGAAGGCGTCGGCGATGCTGTCCTTGACGATGATTTCCTTGCCGGTCTTCGGGTTCTTGAACTTGCACCACGGGCCGCCGTCGATCAGTTCGGCGCCAAATTCCTTCTGTGCCAGTGCATAGGCCCAATCACGGAAGCCACCTTCTGTGAACTTCATGATGTTTCCTTTGTGCACGATGGTGACACTGGGCTTGTCGTTGTCGATGGCGTACTGGATCGCCTTGCGTACCAGGCGTTCGGTTCCTTCGCTTGACACCGGCTTGATGCCAATTCCAGAGGTGTTGGGGAAACGGATCTTCTTGACGCCCATTTCATCCTGCAGGAACTTGATCAGTTTCTTGGCCTTGTCTGATCCGGATTCGAACTCGATGCCAGCGTAGATGTCTTCCGAGTTTTCGCGGAAGATCACCATGTTGGTCTTGTGCGGCTCCTTGACCGGCGAAGGCACACCCTTGAAATACTGGATCGGGCGCAGGCAAACGTACAGGTCGAGTTCCTGGCGCAAGGCCACGTTGAGCGAACGGATACCACCGCCGACCGGCGTGGTCAGCGGGCCCTTGATCGACACCACGTAGTCCTTGACTGCCTCCAGCGTCTCGGCCGGCAGCCATACGTCGGGGCCGTAAATTTTTGTCGATTTTTCGCCGGCATACACCTCCATCCAGTGAATCTTTTTCTTGCCATCGTAGGCCTTGGCAACCGCCGCATCGACCACCTTGAGCATCACCGGAGTGATGTCCACGCCGGTGCCATCGCCTTCGATAAAGGGAATGATTGGCTCGTCCGGCACGGTCAGGGACATGTCGGGGTTGACGCTGATTTTCGAGCCGGAAGTGGGAACCTTGATGTGCTGGTACATGGATGTGGATCTCGGTTGAACGGGACGGCGCACGCCGCAGAGGGGACGACATCGGCACGCTGGGCGCCGGCCC